>JAHFVB010000564.1 GCA_023264755.1 Mycobacterium sp.
TGAAGATCGTTGGCCTTAAAGGTCTTTCACTATTGGCCGCGGCGTTGTTGCTCGCGGGTTGCGGCGGCTCCAAGCCCGCCGGTGCGCCGTCGGGTGCTTCCTCGTCCGCCGGTGCCTCGCAGTCCACCTCCACGTCGTCTCCCACGGCGGAGCCGGGAGGTTGGATCGAGGACGAGGTCACGTTCCAGGCCGAGGGCGGACTCACCATCTACGCGACGTACCGGCACGTGCCCGGCGCCCTGGCCGGTCCGGCGGCCGTGCTGATCTCCGAGAGCGGCACCACCGACCGCAACGGCGACAATGCCGTGGCCGGCCCGGTGGGCAACATGCGCCAGCTGGCGCACTACCTGTCGGGCAAGGGCGTCGCGACGTTGCGCTACGACAAGGTCGGTACCGGCAAGACCGGACTGGGTCCGTACGCGGCCCACCCCAGGGACGTCGGCAGCGCGGTGTACACCCAGGGTGCGCGCGCCGCCGCCGCCTTCCTGGCCGCTCAGCCGGGCACGGACAAGTCCCGGATCTCGGTCTACGGGCTCGGGGAGGGCACCATCCACGCCCTGACGCTGGCCTCGGCGCCCGCGCCGGGCGGCCCTGCGATTCACGCGCTCGGACTCTTCCAACCGCTGCCCGGCCGCTACCTCGACATCATCACCGCCCGCGTGCGCGCCAGCGGCGCCGCCGACGTGAAGGCCGGCGCCAAGACCCGGCAGCAGGCCGACGACGTACTGAACAGCTGGCTTGGCGCAGTCGAGCAGATCCGCACCAAGGGCACGGTGCCGGCCACCTTGCCCGAGGGGCTCAACGCCGTCGTCAACCAGGGCAACGTCCAGGTCGTGGTCGAGTCCGACGCCATCGACCCGCTGGCCTTGGCGGCGCGGGTGCCGGCCGGTACTCCGGTGTTGTTGACCTGTTCGGACTCCGACAACCAGGCCAATTGCGACGCCGAACAACCCCTGATCGCCGCACTCGGGCACACCGCGCTGACGGTCGTGAAGCTCAAGGGTGTGAATCACGTGCTGCGAGACGACCCCACGGACAACGTCGGGAACTACGCCAAACAGGATCCGCTGTCGCCGCAACTGCTGACCGCGCTCGACGGCTTCGTCGGCAAGTAATCGGACAGGCGGTGGCTAGACTTCGGCCATGAGCATCGCGAGAACTGTTGTCGCTGAGGGTTACGGTGGGCCGGAAGTGCTTGCGGTACAAGACATCGAGCTAGCGCCACCCGGTGCAGGACAGGTGCTCGTCGAGGTTCGCGCGGCGGGTACCAACCCCATCGACTACAAGCTGTACAGCGGAGAGATGGGCCGCGATCCGGCCAAGCTGCCGATGCCGATCGGGTTGGAGGCCGCGGGAGTGGTGGTGGCGGCCGGGCCGGGCGCCACCGGATACACCGGACCACTGACAGTTGGCGACGAAGTGATCGTCACCAACGTCAGCGGCGCGTACGCCCAGCGGGTGCTCGCCACCGCCTCCGAAGTGGGCCACAAGCCGGCGACGCTGTCTTTCGAGCAGGCGGCCGGGCTGTTGTTGGTCGGCGGCACCGCCTGGCATCTGTTGACCAACACCAAGGTGGGGATGGACGACACCGTGCTGATCCACGGCGCCAGCGGCGGCGTCGGGCTGATGGCGGTGCAGCTCGCGGTGTCCCGCGGAGCCAAGGTGATCGGCACTGCGAGCCCCGCCCGTCACGACCAACTGCGCAGCTACGGGGCCTGGCCGGTGGCCTACGGCCCAGGGCTGGCCGACCGGGTGCGGGCGCTCGGTCAGGTCGACGCGGCGCTTGACCTGGTCGGAACCGACGAGGCCCTGGACACGTCGGTGGAACTGGTGGCCGACCGCGCGCGCATCGCGACGATCGCCGGCTTCGGGCGGGCCGCCGAGCTCGGCATAGCGGCGCTGACCGGCGCCGATGGCGGCCAGGCTATTCGCGAAGCCTCCCGGGCGGAGCTCATCGCACTCGCGGCGGCTGGGCAGGTCGAGGTGACGGTCGACAAGGTGTTTCCGCTGGACGAGGCGCCCGAGGCGCACCGGTATCTGCAGACCGGTCACGCCCGCGGAAAAGTCGTACTGGTTCCGTAGGTTCTCGCGCATGACGACCGAGCGAGAAGCGGAGCGGATCCGCGCATGACGACCGAGCGAGAAGCGGAGCGGTTTCCGCGCGTGACGACCGAGCGAGAAGCGGAGCGGTTTCCGCGCGTGACGACCGAGCGAGAAGCGGAGCGGTTTCCGCGCGTGACGACCGAGCGAGAAGCGGAGCGGATCCGCGCATGACAGAAGACAAGATGCTGGCGCGCATCGCGGCCTTGTTGCGCCAGGCGGAGCACACCGACAATGTCCACGAGGCCGAGACGTTCATGGCGGCGGCGCAACGCCTCGCGACGACGACGTCGATCGACTTGGCCGTGGCCCGGGCACATTCGGCCACGCGCAGCAAGGCGCAGGCCCCGACGCAGCGGACCATCACCATCGGCAATCCAGGCACGCGGGGATTGCGCACCTATGTGCAGCTGTTCGTCGTGATCGCGGCGGCCAATGACGTGAAGTGCGATGTGGCCTCCAACTCGACGTTCGTCTACGCGTACGGGTTCGCCGAAGACATCGACGCCACCCACGCGCTCTACGCCAGCCTGGTCGTGCAGATGGTGAAGGCGTCGGATGCCTACCTGGCCACCGGCGAGCATCGCCCGACTCCGACCATCACCGCGCGGCTGAACTTTCAGCTCGCCTTCGGAGCCCGGGTGGGTCAGCGTCTCGGCGAGGCCCGCGAGCAGGCCAGGCAGGACGTCGACAAGGCGCCGGAGCGTCGTCCGGGTACCGCGCTTGCGTTGCGCAACAAGGACCTCGAGTTGAAGAGCTACTACCGGGAGGCGTCCAAGGCTCGGGGCACGTGGCGGGCGACCAGTGCGACGGCGGGCTATTCGTCGGCTGCCCGACGGGCCGGTGACCGGGCTGGTCGGCGTGCCCGGCTGGGGTCCAGCACGGAGCTGCCCGGCCCCGGCCGGGCCTTGGAGGCCTAGCCTCGGGTGCCCCGCGACGCGCAACGCTCGAAGGTCTATGCCGCAGAGGATTTCGTCCGGAAACTCTTCGACCACTCGCATGCCAATCGGGTGCTGGACTTCTTCGGAACCAGCATCACCCTGCCTCCTGAGGGCAGGTTCGGCTCGGTGGTCGC
>JAHFVB010000165.1:0-6795 GCA_023264755.1 Mycobacterium sp.
GCGTGATGATGCCGTCCTCGTGACCGGTGAACACCTTCTCCAGCTGGCTCGACAGCAGGTCGAAGGCCAGGCCATAGTTGGGATCCTCGTCGCGCCCGACCACGGGGAGCTTGAGGTCGACCAGCTCGACGATCAGTCGGCGCTTGGCCCGCTCCGCGGTTGCGAAGGCCGCCATCGCCGGCCTGTCGGCGTCGTTGGGCCTGGTCCGAGTCAGTGCGCAGGACGTGCACAACCGGCGCACCGGAGCCACCCGCACCAGCCAATTGCATTCGGCGGCATGCAGGTTCGCGCACAACTGGTACTCACTGGCGTCGACGGCCCCGCCGTGGGCGCTTTCCGCCCCCGACGCGATGACCAAGAAGGCCATGTCATCGAGCGAGAAGCCGAGCTTGCTCTTGCAGTTCAGGCAGACCGAATTCTCGAAGGCCAGGTGCTGGCCGCAGTTGGGACAGATGAAGTCACGCATGGACGATCCCTCCCTCGAAAGGCGCTACGTCGACGGACACGTCGATCTTGCTGCTCTCGGAGTCTGTGTAGATGATGCCGCGCAACGGCGGAACGTCGGCGTAGTCCCGGCCGAACCCGACCACTACGTAGCGTTCGTCGATCAACTGGTCATTGGTCGGGTCGAACCCTAGCCACTGATTCTGCGGCGTCCACACCGAGGCCCAGGCGTGCGTCGCGTCGATCCCGACCATGCGTTCCTTTCCAGGCGGTGGGTCCGTCGCAAGATAGCCGGAGACGTAACTGGCGGCCAGACCATTTGCGCGCAGGCAGGCGATCGCGAGCCGCGCGAAATCCTGACATACCCCTTCCCGCGCCGCCAAAACCTCCCCAACCTGCGTGGACACCGTGGTCGAGCCCGAACGGTAGGTGAAGTCGTGGTTGATCCGGGAGTTCAGCTCGCGCAGCACGTCGATCAGCGGCCGTCCGGGCTGAAAACTGGGCGCGGCGTATTCGCGCACGGCAGCGGTGATCTCCGGTGGCTGCAGATCGAGCACGAACTCGGTGGCCAGCGCCCCATCCGGGCCGACGGGACGCGCGATCTCCCAGGGCGCGGATGCCGAACCCGTCGCGTAGAGCTCGACTGGGGGCGGATCGACCTCGACCAGGGAACGACTCGTGATGGTCAGCGTGCGATGGCGTTCGGTCACGTGAAAGTACGAGCTGACGTTGCCGTAGCCGTCGCGGCTGGTCGAGCTGTCGGCCGCCTCCGGTTCGATGACGAGTTCGTGGGACAGGCAGCGTTGCCGCGTGGAGTCGCGGGGGGTCAGGAAGCCCCTGCCGTAGGAACTGGTGACGTCGTCGGAGTACCGATACAGCGTGCGGTGGGTGATCGCGTAACTCCGGGTGCCCGTCACGGCACCACCCTCCGTTCGTCCGGCCCCCACAGCGGTTGCATGCCGCCGGGCAGCGAAAGGTGCGTCGCGGTAATGAGCTTCGACAGGTTGCGCAGGTCGGCGTGCATACCGTCGAGCAGTTCGGCGAGTTCGGCGCGAGTGCCGTTGGCCGCGACGACCTCGAGATCTGCCGGATCGAGCCGGCGCAGCCGCGCCGCGACGTCGTCG
This sequence comes from Mycobacterium sp., assembly GCA_023264755.1. Lineage (GTDB taxonomy): Bacteria > Actinomycetota > Actinomycetes > Mycobacteriales > Mycobacteriaceae > Mycobacterium. The sequence goes on from JAHFVB010000165.1 coordinate 1,569, forward strand.
ACGAGCCGTTCGGGACGCGACGATCCCGACGATGACGGCAGCGCCTTGAGGTCGGCCCGCAAGCGCTCGAACTGGTAGGCCAACGAGCGCGGGTTCTCCTCGTCGAAAAGCACCAGATCGGCCACCGCGGCGATGCTGACGGTGCCCAGGGTGCGTCTGCGGTAGATGATCGACGATTCGCAGGCGACCAGAGCCGACTCCGTGATCGTCTGCTCGGCACCGGGACTGCGCACCGTGGTGAGGGTGGCGCGCAGCAGTGCCGTGAGCCAGATTCCGCGTTCGATGCGCTTGCCGATGTCCGTCACGGTCCAGCCGACGTCGTGCACCATCGACTCGGCGGCCACCCCGGACAAGGCCAGCATGCCGGCGAGCGTCTGGCTGTGCGCGGTCGCCAGGTAGGCCTCGCCCTCGGACTGGGAATCGGGCGGGGAGGCGCGAGACTGCAGGACGGCACGCTCGACGGCGGCCAGCACCATCCAGGTGTCGTTGGACATCTGGTCGCGAACCGATCTGGCGGCCAACCCGAGTCGCTCGACCGACTGGGCCAGCGCCCCGGGGCGGTGGCGATCGGCAGTCAGCGACCACAGCGTCGTCGGTGCGATCGCGATCAGCTCGGCGGGGTCGTCTTCGGTCCCGGTGTCGGTGCCGGTGATGTCACCCAGCGCTGTCAGCAGCACGGGCACGCACTCACTGCCGGGAAGTTCGCGCCGGTAGCGGAATTCGTGATAGCGCTCGCGGGTGACGTTGAGCAGCCGCGCCGTGCTCTCCGCGCGTTCGGAGTACCGGCCCAACCAGAACAGATCGGACAGCACGCGGGGCGAGCTCACCGAGCGAGTCGGGCTCGGCGTCATCGGAGCCGGCAACCCGGCAGGCAGGTCGACCGCCGGAGTTGGCGTGCGCTCAGCCGTGGCTCGAGTCGGGGTTCGAACCCAAATATCCTTTGCGGCAATCGTATTCAGCTTATACGCCGCGGGACCGGGAGCCAGCAGATAGCCGAGCCCGCCGATCATCGGGGCGTAGCCGCCGCGTTGGGCCACCGTGAACAACCGCATGCCGAAGCTGGCCGCCGTCAGTCCGCCCGGATGGTAGTCCGTTGGGGCCGAGGAGAACTCGGGTAGTTCCTGGCCCACCCACTGCCACGGATGGGCACTGATGCGGGCGGCCAGTTCGGTTCGTTGCGCATCCGACAGCGTCGGCCCGACGATGGCCTCGCCTCCGGTGACGGGCTTGATCAGAAGCGACGACAGGTGGCTCAGCAGATGCGAGCGTTCCACGTCGATACCGCCCCAGTACATCGGCGCGGTCCGCAGCAGCGGCGTCTCCCCGAGCAGTCGGTCCGCCATTTCAGGCAGAAAACGCAGCAGCCCAGGGCTTTCCAGCACGCCACTGCCCAGGGTGTTGACCACGGTGACCGCCCCGCGGCGCAACGCCTCGACGAGCCCGACGACACCCAGCCGCGAGTCCGGCCGCAGATCGAGTGGGTCGGCGTACTCGGCGTCGACGCGGCGCAGCACCACGTCGACGCGCTTGAGCGTGCCGAGTGAACGCATCCACAGCTTGCCGTCGCGGACCACCAGGTCGGCGCTCTCCACCAGCGGGAAGCCCAACACACTGGCCAGGTACGCCTGATCGAATGCCGTCTCCGAGTGGATGCCCGGGCTGAGCACCACCACGACGGGTTCCTCGGCCGCATCGGGAGCGGCGTCGATGAGCGCCAGCCGCAAGGCTTGTGCCCACGGCGAAGCGGGTCGAGGCGCGATCCGCTCGTAGAGATCGGGGATGGCGTGGGCCACCACGCGGCGGTCGGCCAGCGCGTACCCGGCCCCCGACGGAGCCTGTGTCCAGTCGGCGTTGACCACGAACTCCCCCGCGCCGTTGCGGCTGACGTCACAGCCGTGCAGGAAGAGTTGGTGTCGGCCGGGCACCTCGATGCCGCGCGCGGCACGCACGTATCCGGGGTGTGCGAAGAGCAGCTGGGCGGGTAAGACGCCGCTGGTGATCGAGCGGCGGGCGCCGTAGAGGTCGGTCAGCACGGCGTCCAGTAGCCGGGAGCGTTGCACCAGGCCGGCTTCCAGCACGTCCCAGTCGGTCGACGAGATCACCAAAGGAAGTGCGTCGAGATGCCATGGGCCGGGTACCGCAGTCCCGTCGCCGTTGGTGACCGCGTCGCCGTGGGGGTCCACCTGGACGTAGGTGATGCCGTCGTTGTCGACCAGGCCGCGCACCACCGTGCGCAATCGGTCGAGGCCGCTGCGCCCTCGCTCGCCGACGCATTGGGCCAGTTCGTGCCAGGTCGGCCGCACGTTGCCAACGCCGTCGACGAATTCGTCGTACCCGGTGGCGACCCGACCGCGAAGCTCGAAGAGCGGTTCTTGAGCCCGTCCGGTCCGGTAGCGGGCCAGCACGTTGTCGGTGTCGAGCCCGACGGCAGGAATGGGCTCTGGAGGACCGCTAGCGCGAAGCACCATCAACGCAGGACGGTACGCACCCGGCGCATGTCCAGGATGCCCGGGGCGCCGACGTCCATCGACTGACGGGCCTGCTTCTCCCGAATTTCGGCCAGGTCGACCTTGCCTGCGGTGAATCCCGTCGCCTCGAATCGGCTCCCGCGACGCGATTCCGCTTCCACCGCGTTGACGGGCGGCTGCTCGTAGGCCAGCCCGCCCGGATGCGAGACGTGATAGGTGCACCCACCGCGGGAGGTCCCGGAGGACAGGTCGACGAGTTCGAAGCGCAGCGGCCCGTCGACGGTGATGGTCGGGTGCAGCGCGCTCGGGGGCTGCCAGGCCCGGAAGCGCACGCCGCCGACCTGGATGTCGGACTTGTCGGTGGCCAGCAGCGGTATCGGCTCACCGTTGCAGGTGACGACGTACCGGTGCCGGTCCGCGCCGATGATCCGGACCTGGATGCGCTCGATCGACGAGTCGACGTAGCGGGCGGTCCCGCCCGCGGTGGACTCCTCGCCGAGCACGTTCCACGGTTCGATGGCGCCCCGAAGTTCGAGCTCCACCCCGTCGAACACGGCGGTTCCGATTCGCGGGAACCGGAATTCGGTGAACGGGTCCAACCAGCTGGTGTCGAACGCGTAACCGTGCGCCCGCAGGTCGGCCGCAACATCGGCGATGTCTTGGATGATGAAGTGCGGCAACAGGTATCGCCCGTGCAGGTTGTCCCCGTGGCGAATCAGCGAGGCGCGCAGCGGCTCGTTCCAGAAGCGCGCCACCAACGCACGCACCAGCAGCGATTGCACCATGGCCATCTGGAAGTGCGGCGGCATCTCGAAGCCACGCAGTTCCAGCAGCCCGAGCCGACCCCTGGCGTTGTCGGGGCTGTACAGCTTGTCGATGCAGAACTCGGCACGGTGGGTGTTGCCGGTGATGTCGGTCAGCAGGTGACGCAGCGCGCGGTCGGTGATCCACGGCTTGGCCGCGGAATCGCCCGTCAGCCGGTCGATCTCGGCGAAGGCGATCTCGAGTTCGTAGAGCGACTCCGGGCGACCCTCGTCGACGCGCGGCGCTTGTGAGGTGGTGCCGATGAATCGACCCGAGAACAGGTACGACAGCGAGGGATGCCGCTGCCAGTACGTCAACATCGACACCAGCAGGTCGGGGCGACGCAGCATCGGCGAATCGGCCGGGGTGATACCGCCCAGCGTGATGTGGTTGCCGCCGCCGGTGCCGCCATGGGTGCCGTCGACGTCGAAGGACTCGGTGCTCAGCCGGGACTGCCGCGCCTCTTCGTAGAGCGTCTCCAACTGTTCGCGCTGCTCGACGAAGCTGGCCGTGGGCGCGACGTTGACCTCGATGACACCGGGGTCCGGGGTGACGGACATCGACGTGAGCCGAGCGTCCGGCGGCGGACCGTAACCCTCGATGACCAGCGGGCATTCGATCTTGGCGGCCGCCGCCTCGATGCGGGTGATCAGGTCGACGAAGTGATCCAGTTCCTCGGTCGGCGGCAGGAACACGTAGAGGATCCCGTCGCGGACCTCGGCGACCATCGCCGTGGTGGGTGCGGTCTCCTCGTCGTCGACCACTGCCTCGACGGTCTCGGGTTGAGCGCGCAGCTGCCCCCGGGCGGCGAGCGGATCGGATTGGAAGACGTGCTGTGCGGGACGCCAGCTGATCGAGTTCAGCGGCAGTCTCAGCCCGGCCGGTGAGTCGCCCTCGAGCAGCACGATGCGCCCGCGGCGCAGCCGCCAGTCCGCGCTCGCCCAGCCTTGCTCGTCGGGCGTGCGGTGTATCGGCAGCACGTAGGCCGCCGGCTCGATGACCGGATCCTCGAGCCGAGCCAGCAGAGCGGCTCTGGTGTCCGGGGCGTCGTCGCCCAGATCGTCCTCCGGCGGCGGCGGATCCCCGGCGGGCAGCCGGATGGCACTGGCCAGCCGGCCGAGGGCGTCTTCATACGCGGGTCGGACCTGAGTAGCGGGCAGGCCGAGTCCGGCGGCGAGCTCCCCGAGCAGTTGCTGGGCAGCCACTGGGGCGGTCTCCGGCGCGGGTTCGGTCGACCACGGGTCGGCGAGCAGGTCGGGGTTGGTCCACAACGGCTCACCGTCGGTGCGCCAGTAGATCCCGATCTGCCAGCGCGGCAACGGTTCTCCGGGGTACCACTTTCCCTGGCTGCGCTGCACCAGCCCCTGCGGGGCCCAGACCTTCTTCAACCGGGCGGCCAGCACCGAGGCGCGTTCCCGCTTGTGCGGTCCGTCGGCCTCGGTCGTCCACTCCGGGGCGACCTGGTTGTCGATGGACACGAACGTCGGCTCCCCACCGACGGTCAGGCGAACGTCGCCGGCCGCGAGGCGCTCGTCAACGCTGGCCCCGAGGGCGTTGATGTCGGCCCAGGCCTCGTCGGTGTAGGGCAGCGTCACGCGCGGGTCTTCGTGCACCCGCGTGACGGTGTTGGAGAACTCCAGGATGGTCTCGGCGACCTCGGTGGCACCGGAGATGGGGGCCGACGAGGCGGGGTGCGGGGTGGCCGACAGCGGAATGTGACCTTCCCCCGCGAACAGGCCGGAGGTGGGATCCATCCCGATCCAACCCGCGCCGGGCACGTAGACCTCGGTCCACGCGTGCAGGTCGGTGAAGTCGGCGGCCGGACCCGATGGGCCGTCCAACGCTGGGACGTCGGAGGCCAACTGAACGAGGTATCCGGACACGAACCGCGCGGCCAGGCCCAGTTCGCGCAGGATCGAGACCAGCAGCCAGGCCGAGTCGCGGCAGGATCCGAT
>JAHFVB010000165.1:6805-9152 GCA_023264755.1 Mycobacterium sp.
CCGGGTTCCATGCGCAGGCTGTAGCCGACGTCGGCATTCACGGCCTGGTTGAGCGCGACCAGGAAGTCGATGGTGCGGGTGCCCGGACGGACGACGAAGTTCTTCACCCAGTCGGTGACGAGCTCACCCGGTCCGGAACCTTCGCCGTCCTCGTCCACCTTGCGCAGGTAGGGCTTGAGGTCTTCGAGCAATGCCTTCGGGTACTCCCACCCGATCTGCTCGGCCCACTCCTCGATGAAGAAGTCGAATGGGTTGATCACCTTGAGGTCGGCGATCAAGCCGACGGTGATCGTCAGGCTGCGGGTCCGATCCGGAAAGACGAGCCGGGCCAGGAAGTTGCCGAACGCGTCCTGCTGCCAGTTGATGAAGTGGTCGGCAGGTTCGACCTGCAACGAATACGCCTCGATCGGAGTGCGCGAATGAGGCGCCGGACGCAACCGAACGACGTGCGGATAAACCTCTACCAGCCGGTCGAACGTGTAGCTGGTGCGATGCTCCAGCGCCACCTTGATGCCCATGGGAGTTGATCCCACCACACCCGGCACGCCTACGCAGAATGCGTGCCCGGCGCGGCGGCTCCGAGGTGAGCATGGGCACATTTCGCCAAGCGGACCGGCGTACCCAGCCGGACCCACCTCGCGCCGTTCCCACGCGCGGCGCGGACGACGTCGGTCAGGGCGTTTCTCGGCGCATCCGCTTGATCAGTCGTACGCCCAGCTCGCCGGCGGGGACGGCGTGTCCGTTGGCGCACCTGAGCTCCACGGTCGCCTCGGCCCCGCAATCGAGGTGGGTCAGCCGGAGCCCGGTGTCGTTGAGGTGCTTGCGCCCCCACTCGAACATGGCCCAGACCACGGGCATGAAGTCGGTACCGGCGTCGGTGAGCACGTATTCGTCACGGCTGCGTTGGCCGGGTTCCTGGTAGGGCCGCTTGGTCAGCAGCCCCGCGTCCACCAATTCGGACAGCCGGGCCGAGGTGGCCGCCTTGGTGATGCCGACGCGGCGGGCGAAGTCGTCGAACCGGGTGGTGCCGTAGTACGCCTCGCGCATGATCAGCATCGCCGACTTGGTGCCCACCAATGCCATCGTCTGCTCGATCGAGCACTTCCCGACCGGCGACCAGGCGTCGCGGTCGGCCAGGACGCCTTGCAGGACTGTCATGTAGATCACTCCGAAGCTGGGTTGTTGTGACTAAACCTAGGTGTTTACATCTAAGTATAGAGAGCAGTACTCAGCGACGAGTTCAGGAGGATTCTCAATGACCGGATATTCGGACCGCGACGCCGTCATCGTCGGTGCCGTGCGGACGCCCGTCGGCAAGGGCAAGGCCGCCGGGGCCCTGCACGACGTCCGCCCGGCGGATCTGCTGGCCCACAGCCTGCGGACGCTCGTCGAGCGCACCGGCATCGATCCCGTGAACGTGGACGACGTCATCGCCGGGGTCGTCACCCAGGCCGGCGACCAGTCCGCCAACATTGCCCGCAACGCCCTGCTCGGGGCCGGCTTCCCCGAGAGCGTGCCCGGCACCACGGTCGACCGGCAGTGCGGAAGCAGCCAGCAGGCCGTCAGTTTCGCCGCTCAGGGCGTGATGGCGGGGTCCTACGACATCGTCATCGCATCCGGCGTCGAATCGATGTCGCGCGTGCCGATGGGTTCGGCCGTGCTACCCGGCAGCGACCCGTTCGGCGTAGCCTTCGCCCAGCGCTTCTCCGAAGGCTTGGTACCGCAAGGCATCAGTGCCGAACTGATCGCCGCCAAGTGGAGGCTCTCGCGCACCGAGCTCGACGAGTTCTCCGCCAGCAGCCACGAGAAGGCCGCCCAGGCGACCAAGGACGGGCTCTTCGACGCCGAACTGGCCCCCATCGCGGGGCTGAGCACCGACGAGCTGATCCGCCCCGGAACGACGGTGCAGACCCTGGCCGGCTTGCGCTCGGCGTTCTACCAAGAGGCCTATGCGGCGCGCTTCCCCCACATCACGTGGGACATCACCCCGGGCAACTCGTCACCGCTGTCCGATGGCAGCGCCGCGGTGATGATCACCTCCGGCAAGGCCGCCCGCGAACTGGGCCTGCGTCCGCTGGCCCGCATCCACACCATGACTGTGGTGGGCTCCGATCCGCTGTACATGCTGACCGGCGTCATCCCGGCGACCGAGAAGGTACTGGCCCGGGCCGGCCTGACGTTGGCCGATATCGACCTGTTCGAGGTGAACGAGGCCTTCGCGCCGGTGGTGTTGAGCTGGGCCCACGAGACCGGTGCTGACCTGTCCAAAACCAACGTCAACGGCGGCGCGATCGCGATCGGGCACCCGCTCGGCGCGAGCGGCGCACGGATCATGACCACGCTGGTC
>JAHFVB010000166.1:0-2676 GCA_023264755.1 Mycobacterium sp.
GAACTTGTGGGTGGGCGCCGGATTGGCGCTGGTCCTCGCGCTGGGTGTCGGCTTCCTCAACGGCTACCTGGTGATGAAGACCAAGATTCCCAGCTTCCTCATCACGCTGAGTTCGTTCTTCATGATCGCCGGGGTCAATCTCGCCGTCACCAAACTGGTTTCGGGTCAGGTGGCCACCCAGAGCGTCAACGACATGCAGGGCTGGGATTCGGCACACCGGGTGTTCGCGTCGTCGATCTCGTTCTTCGGCGTCGAGCTCCGCGTCACCGTGGTGTGGTGGCTGGTCTTCACCGCGATCGCGACGTACGTCTTGTTCAAGACCAAGATCGGCAACTGGATCTTAGCCGTGGGTGGTGACGCGGACAGCGCTCGCGCCGTGGGCGTTCCGGTGACCAAGGTCAAGATCGGGCTGTTCATGTGCGTGGGCTTCTGTGCGTGGTTCGTGGGCATGCACCTGCTGTTCGCGTTCAACACGGTGCAGTCCGGGCAGGGCATCGGCAACGAGTTCTTCTACATCATCGCCGCGGTCGTCGGAGGCTGCCTGCTCACGGGTGGCTATGGCACCGCGATCGGAGCGGCCGTCGGTGCATTCATCTTCGGCATGGCCAATCAGGGCATCGTCTATGCGGGCTGGGATCCCGATTGGTTCAAGTTCTTCCTGGGTGCGGTGCTGCTGTTCGCCGTCATCGCCAACAACGCATTCCGCAACTACGCAGCCAAGAGGTGACCGAATGACCGCAACAGTCGAACGTCCCGAGCACGACGCCCCGTCCGGCGGCGACGTGCCGCTGGTCGAATTGAAGAACGTCGGCAAGTCGTACGGAAACATCACGGCGCTCAAGGACATCTGCCTGCGGGTGCACGCCGGTCAGGTCACCGGCATTCTTGGCGACAACGGCGCGGGCAAGTCCACGCTCATCAAGATCATCTCCGGGCTGCATCAGCAGACCGAGGGCGAGCTCTTGGTCGACGGCGCGCCGACCCGGTTCGCTTCGCCTGCGGATGCGCTCGCCAAGGGCATCGCGACGGTCTATCAGAATCTCGCCGTCGTGCCGCTGATGCCGGTGTGGCGCAACTTCTTCCTCGGTCAGGAACTCCGCAAGTCGTCGTTCCCGTACTCGTTGGACGCCAACGCGATGCGGGCCACCACGCTGGCGGAGTTGGCCAAGATGGGCATCGAGCTGCCCGACGTCGACGCCCCGATCGGATCGCTGTCCGGTGGCCAGCGTCAGTGCGTGGCGATTGCCCGGGCGGTGTTCTTCGGCGCCCGGGTGTTGATCCTCGACGAGCCGACCGCCGCGTTGGGAGTCAAGCAATCCGGTGTCGTGCTGAAGTACATCACCGCGGCCAAGGAGGCCGGGTTCGGCGTCGTATTCATCACGCACAACCCGCATCACGCCCACATGGTGGGGGACCACTTCGTCCTGCTCAACCGCGGCAGGCAGAGGCTGGACTGCACCTACGACGACATCACCCTGGAGCACCTCACGCAGGAGATGGCGGGCGGCGACGAGTTGGAGGCGCTTTCCCACGAGCTCGGCCGCAAGGCGTAGCGCCCCTCACGACGAACCCGGTCGGTTCGAAGGCCGGCGCGTTTGGCGGTGATTCGTGATTCCGACTCGCGCTCAGGTCTGAGTCGATGGGAAGTTCTGCACGACAAACGTCCGGAAGCCATGCGCGGGTCGACCCGTGACCGCGTTGACGGTATCGGTGACGCGGTCTTCGGCTCCGCCGCGAATATCGGCGTCCATGGCAGCCAGAACCTTGGCGAATTCGGCCGGTATCCCTTGTGCCGCAATGAGTGCCATCATTTCCTCGGCCGACACGGACCGGTGGCTGATCGCGCGGCCGGTCTGCTGCGTCAGGATGGCTGCGGCGTCGGCGTAGCTCAACGCGGCCGGCCCGGTGAGGAGATGTTCGGTGTTGTGCGGGATGTCGTCGGTCAGCGCGCGCCGGGCCACGGCGGCGATGTCGCCCGCGTCGATGAAGGCCACTTTGCCGTTGCCGGTGGCGGTGACGATCTCACCGCGTTTCACTCCCCGTGCAACGAGGTGCTGACCCACGAAGTTCTGCATGAACCACGACGGTCGCAACACCGTCCATTCCGGCATCGTGGTGCGCACGAGGCGGTGTACGGCACCCAGTCCAGGAGCTCCCTCGGGAAGCGCGGACGAACTGAGTTGCACCACGCGCCTAACGCCTTGTCGCAGAGCCTCTTCGAGGAAGGGCTCGACCAACGGAACTGGGTCGACGACTCCGATCGGCGCAATCAGGTAGACGGCGGCGACACCGCGCAGGGCGTCGCGGTAGGTGGCGCGGTCCGCCCAATCCAGCCGAACTTGACCAGGCGACGACGGTGTCCTGGTGGCCTGGCGGGTGGGCACGCCATGTTGGGACAGTGCGGCGACGACTCGGCTGCCCGTTGTTCCGGTCGCGCCGGTGACCAGGACATCACTCATGAACGGGACCGCCGAAGTTCTGCAGCCGCTCGGTGCCGCCCAGCACCTTGGCAGCCGCCAGCGGGCTCCAATAGTCGCGGTAGTGCTGAATTTCGCCGTCACGCACGGTGATCACCGCGATGTACCGCATCCGGTACGGGGCCCCGGTGGCGACGACCGTCCCGGTGGCGTCGAACTCGACGATCACTACCTCCGGGTCGACGGATTGATGCATGAC
>JAHFVB010000166.1:2686-9144 GCA_023264755.1 Mycobacterium sp.
GCGAACGCGGCCATGTCCTGGTTCAGGAGAAGTTGCAGTGCGCGTTCGACGAGTTCCTGGGGTTTCATCAGCGAGCCTCACGTTTGGACGGAACGGTAGCGTCCCGTCCGTGAAGTTACACGGGACGGGTCCGTATCGTCCAGTCGCTAGACTCGCACCATGACTCGTCGCACTCCGACCGGCGCCGCGGTGCTCAAGCCCGAGGTCACCACCGCGATTACCGCGGCAGTTCTGGACGAAATGGCTGATCACGGCTACGCGCGGCTATCCATGGAAGCGGTCGCGAAACGAGCTGGGGTCGGCAAGAGCGCGCTGTACCGGCGATGGTCCTCCAAGCAGGAGATGGCCTTGGCGGTGTTGGCAGCGTTCAGCGTGGAGCAGTCCGACATTGCCGACACCGGCTCATTGCGTGGCGACCTCCGGGAAATGCTCGGTGGCGTCGCGAACTGGTTGTCCCACCCGCAGTTCTCCCGGATCCTGCCCGATCTGGTGGCCGAGATGGCCCGAACACCAGACCTGAGCGAGCTGGTCGAAGGCATGATCGGACGGCCGCGCCGCGCCCGGGGGCTGGTCATACTCGAACGGGCCATCGAGCGCGGCGAACTGGACCGGGACACCGATCTGGAACTGGTACTCGACGTCCTCGCTGCGCCCATCTACTGGCGACTCACCGTCAGGGATGGCGACATGGAGCCGCAGTATCTCGACAAGTTGGTCGCCCTGATCTCGCGGGCGCTGGGGGTCTCGTAATCGCGGGGGTTGGGGCAGCGGGGGGTTAGGGCAGCAGTTCGGTGCGCCTTTGGTCCTCCCACAACGCCATTCGGGTGCGGGCGGGCTCGCCGACGGCATCCATCACCAGCGGGATGAGCAGCTCGGTGAGCAAGAAGCCGGCGGCCATGCTCTGGAACGTCGTCCCGACCGTGCTCGACGCGGCGAGCACGACCTCCGCGTCGGGCGCGACGGGGCAGGCCAGGTCGTCGGTGATGAGTAGCACGGTCGCGCCGACCCGGTGGACTCGAGCCGCCAGCTCGGCGGCACTGCGTTGATACCGGTGGTAGTCGAACAGCACCACGACGTCCCTGCGCGTGAGCTCGATCATGGCGCCCATGTCGCGTCCCTCGGGGTCGCCGAGCACCCGCACGCCCGGACGCAGCTGTTCGAGGTGGGCGGCCAAATGGAGCGCCAGCAGGTGGGAGAACCGGCCGCCGTGCAGCAACAGCGGGCGGGTGGTGTCCGCCAGCAGTGCCACGGCGGCTTCGACTGCCGGCGCCGGCAGCGCGGCCAACGTCTCGATGGCACGCTCGTTCTGGGCGGTGGCCTGGTGTAGGAGCCGATCCAACGGGCCGTCGGCGGTCGGCGCGGACGGGAGTCGGGTGATCGGTCCGTTGGACAGTGCGGTCAACTCGGCCCGCAGTGCGACCTGGAGGTCGGTGAAGCCCTCGTAGCCGAGCGACTGCGCGAACCTCAGCACCGTCGGCGGACTGACCTCGGCCCGCTCGGCCAGTCGCGCGGCACTGGCCAATCCGGCGCTGGGGTAGTCGGCCAGCAAGGCCCTGGCCACCCGTCGCTCCGCCCGGCTGAGCGCCGACAGGGCGGCACTCGCGCGCTCGGAGACGCTCTGATCCGTCATCCGGGTCGCGCCGTTTCCAGCGGGTGGACCGTCATCGACAGGTCGCGCATCGAGACGGCGACCACGCATTCGGGTGGCAGTGGGACCCAGTCCAGGTCGCCGAAGCCCGTCGACGCAATCACCAGCGTGGCCTCGTCGGGCCGCGCCACCCGAAGTGCGAAGTAGTCCTCCAGGTGTTCGGCAGGCAGGTCGGCTGCGGACAACTCCACGATGTCCTCGTCGAGCAGCACGCTGCGAGCGTGCGCGTGGACGGCGATCAGCTGGTCCTCGCCCAGCACCAGGGCGTTGAGGCTGGCCTCGGGATACTCGGTGCGCAGCCGGCTCACCGCCAGTCGCACGGCGGCTGCGAGATCGGGTGTCGTGCGCCGGTATTGGCGGATCAGGGCGAAGTAGCGCTCGCTGTCGGTGGTGCCCTGCAACGTCGCGGCGATGCCGGGGTCCAGCAGCTCGTCGAGCGGGCCCATGGGTTTGATGGAGCCGTTGTGGGCCATCGCCAATCCGTCGGCAACGAAGGGGTGGGAGTTGCGCGGCTCGACGGCCAGCCCGCTGGTGGCCCAACGCAAGTGCACGACGGTGGCGCTGGATCGCACGTCTGCGGTGGCGGCGCCGAAGGCAGGGTCGTCCAATGCGCTGCCCGCCGAGACCTGCACCTTCGGAGGTTCGCCGCACCGGTCGACGGTCGCCGCGCCCCAGCCGTCGCCGTGCACCTTCGTCAGCGCGAGGAAGTCCTTCAGCACCTCGTCGCCGACTGCGTCGGCCACCGAACGCGAGGCAGTGGAGACGACACCCAGCAATCGGCACATGAGGGCCATCCTGCATCGAAAATCTTATGAATCAATCTTGAATCACCATTTTTAAAGATTCTGAAACATTCATGACATAGCTTTCTCGCAGACTCACGTTGCCCTCTCACCACCGACGAGGAGTGTGCATGCAGGTGTCGAGCGACGATCGCCTCGAGGAACTCCACGCCGCCGGCGTCGAGCTGGTGGCCGGTTCGGTCACCGACCTGGCCGGCGTCACCCGCGCCAAGTACGTGCCGCTGCGCCGGCTCGAAGACTTCGCGCGTTCTGGCATGGGGGTGTCGCCGTCGTGGAGTGTCTTCTGCGTCGACAGCGGGATCGCCTTCACCCCGAGCATCGGTGTCATCGGTGACCTGCGGATCCGCATCGACCCAGCCGACGTACGGCTGATCGACGACGGAATTGCCTGGGCGCCGGGATCGCTCAACGATCAATACAGGAGGCCGGCGCCGCTGTGCGTGCGGTCGCTGCTGGAGCGCACGGAACGGCACGCGGCCGACCGTGGCCTGAGCGTTCGCCTGGGTGCCGAACTCGAGTGCACGATGTTGGCCCCCGACGGCAGCCCGGCCTCCATCGGACCATGGTCGCCCTACGGCATCCGCACCTCCCTGGACCACTCGGCGTTTCTGGTGGACCTCGCCACCACCGCCGACCGGGCCGGGTTGCGCATCGAGCAACTCCACACCGAGTATGGCCACGATCAGCTCGAAGTCTCGCTGGGACCGGACACCCCCGTCGCGACGGCCGATGCGGTGATCCTCGCGCGAATCGTGATCGGTCGGGCCGCCGCTCGCCACGGGCTGCGAATCTCGTTCTCGCCGGTGCCCTTCGAGGGCGGCGCAGGCAACGGAGCGCACCTGCATCTGTCGCTGTCCGACGGTGGGGGTCCGCTGTTCTCCGGCGGAACCGGGCCACACGGCATCCACCCCTCGGGCGGAGCGGCCATTGCAGGCGTGATCGAGGCCCTGCCGGAATTGCTTGGGGTGTACGCCGGTTCGGCGGTGTCGGACTTGCGGCTCAAGCCTGGCAACTGGGCCGGCGCAGCCGCATGCTGGGGGCTGGAGAACCGCGAGGCGGCCGTGCGGTTCGTCGCCGCCACCCCTGGCAACCCGCACGGCGCCAACGTCGAACTGAAGCTGATCGACCCGAGCGCCAACCCGTATCTGGCCGCCGCGGCCTTCCTCGGCAGCGCACTGCGCGGCCTCGACCGCGAGCTGCCCCTGCCCGACGAGGTACCGGTGAACCCCGCCGAGTCGGCCACGCCGCCCCCGCCGCTCCCCACCGGCCAGCGCGCGGTGATCGAAGCCCTCGAGCAGTCCGCGATCGCGGCGGAACTGCTTTCCCCCGAACTCGTCGAGGGCGTCGTGGCAGTGCGGCGCTACGAGCTCAGGACGTTCGGTGAGCTATCGCCGGAGGAGACCACCCGGGCGCTACGCCTTGCGTGGAGTTGTTGACGCACAACCACAAAGGAGACCCGATGAGCACGAGCACGTCGTCGGTAGGACCATCGGAGGGAACCGATCGGCTTCCCCACCGCAGGCTGCCGTTTTGGGTGGCGCTGGCCATGTCGGTCGCCTTGGTCGGGCCGACGCTGGCGATGTCGGGCAACGGTCAGGGCCTGATCGGCACCGTCGGCAAGGCCATCCCGCTGGTGTTCGTCATCGGGTTGATCGGCGTCTCGCTCGTCGGGTACAGCTTCGTCCGGCTGACTCGCCACCTCAATCACGCCGGCTCGGCGTACGGGCTGGTGGGCGGCACCATCGGACCGCGGACGGGGTTCTTCTCCGGCTTCGCGATGTTGGGGGCCTATGTCGGCTTCGCCATCGGCACCTTGGCTCTGACCGCAGCGTTCGTCAACGCGTTCATCGCCGAACTGCAGCCGGGCAACGAGCACCCGTTCCAACTTCCGTGGCTGGCCGTCGTGGCGGTGGGCGCACTGATCTCCTTCCTGCTGTCGGGCCGTGACGTCCGGCTGCTGGCCAAGATCCTGCTCGCCATCGAGGGGGTCGGCATCCTGTCGATGATCGTGCTGGTGGTGGTGATCTTCACCAAGGGGGGCGCGCCGACCACCGGGGTGGACTTCAGCGCGTTCTCGTTCGACGGCGTCTCCGCCTCGGCCGTGCTCAGTGCCGTGGTGGCCGCCTTCCTGTCGTGGGCCGGATTCGAGGCCTGCGCCTCGATGGGGGAGGAGACCGACGACCCCGGCCGCAACATCCCGCGGGCGTTGGCCGGGACGCTGATCTTGACCGGTGTGCTATTCGTCGTCGTGATGTTCGCCCAGGTGGTCGGCTTCGGCACCGACCAGGCCGGCCTCGACGCGTTCAAGAATTCGGGAAACACGTTGGGCGACTTGGGTAGTACCTACGTCGGACAATGGTTCAGCCTGCTGATCATCTTCACCGCGATCGTCTCGGCGTTCGGCTGCCACCTGGCCTGCTCGGCGACGTCGGGCCGGATGCTCTACGCGTTCGGCCGCGACGGCTTCGGACCCAAGGCGTTGGCCCAGATCCACGAAAGCACGGGCGGCCCGCGGCTTGCGACGTGGCTGATCGTCGGCGTCGCCTTGGTGGTCGACCTGATCTGCGGTGCCACGGGTTGGCCGGACATGGGTACCGGCAATGCCGCGATCGACACCTACTTCCTGTTCGCCGTCGCGGGTTCGGTCTGTCTCATGGTCTGCTACCTGTTGGTCGAGCTCGCGGCGATGTGGTTCGTGGGCGCCCCCAAGTTCGTCGACGTTCACGGCGGCAAGGGCAAGCTTCCCGGGTTGGTGCTGCCCGCCATTGGCGCGGTGGTGATCGCCATCGTCTTGTGGTTCAACGTCAAGGGCGCGCAAACCTGGGTGGATGCTCCGCTGCTCGGCTTGTATTGGTGCGCAGTTGGATTGGTGATCGCCATCGCCGCCGCCGGCATCGCCAAACGCGTAGGAGCTGCGCTGGCCGACGAGCTGGCGCAGACGCCGCCGGTGCAGCCGGAATGAGCACGCTCTACCAGCGCGACGCGGCGGCCGTCGCCGGGATCGAGAAGCTGCGCTTCTTCCCACTGGAGGTCGTCTCGGGCCGCGGCTCGACGCTGGTCGACCCCGACGGTCGTGAACTCCTGGACCTGTCGGCGACGTGGACCGCATCCGGACTGGGACACGGCCATCCAGCCGTCGTCGAGGCCGTCAGCCGCGCGGTGCGCACCGCCCCCGGTGCGGGCGGCCTGTCCGCAGTTCACCCCGATTCGGTGGGGCTGGCCGAAGACCTGCTGGCCCTGGTGCCCGGCAGCGGGGAGCGGCGGGTGTATCTCGGGCACGCGGGCTCCGACGCCAACGACGTGGCGCTGCGCGCCTGCCGGCACGCCACCGGACGGCGCACCGTCATCGCGTTCGAACACAGCTACCACGGCGGAGTCGGCGTCGCGATGGGCGTCTCGGGCGTGCACGTCGACGCAGGCGCACCGCCCGACCCGGATGCGGTCTTCCTGCCGTATCCCAACCCCTTTCGGCCGGTGCACGGGGACACCGAGACCGATGTCGCACTCTGCCTGGAGCTCGTCGAACACCAGCTCGGCGGCGGCACGATCGCATGCCTGATCGTCGAGCCGATCCTGTCCGACGGCGGCTTGATCGTGCCTCCGGACGGATTCCTGGCCCGACTGCACGAATTGTGCCGGGCGCACGCGGTGCCGATGATCTGCGACGAGGTCAAGATGGGGCTCGGGCGGCCGGGCACCCTGCACGCCTTCGAACACGACGGCGTCGCACCCGACATCGTGACGTTCGGCAAGGTGCTCGGCGGCGGGCTGCCGCTGTCGGCGGCCGTGGGGCCGGCCGAGATCCTGGACCACCCGCCCGCGGCGGCGCTGCTGACCACCGCAGGAAATCCGGTGTGCACGGCGGCCGGCCGCGCGGTGCTGCCGCGCATCGTCGGCGAGCGGCTGGCCGATCGGGCGGCCACGGTGGGCGCCTTCCTGGCCGACGGGCTGCGGGCGCTGAGCGGCTCGCCGGGAGCGGAGCGCATCGGGGACGTCCGCGGGCGGGG
>JAHFVB010000565.1 GCA_023264755.1 Mycobacterium sp.
GTAGTGGAAGAGGTTGTACGTCCCGCCGTAGAGTCGCGGGCTCGACACGATGTGGTCACCCGCGGAAGCGAGGTTGAGGATCGCGAACGTCTCGGCGGCCTGGCCGGAGGCCAGCAGCAGGGCGGCCACTCCGCCTTCGAGGGCCGCGATGCGCTGCTCGACGACGTCCTGCGTCGGGTTCATGATGCGCGTGTAGATGTTGCCCGGTTCCGCGAGGCCGAACAGGGCCGCGGCGTGCTCGGTGTTGTTGAAGACGTAGGACGTGGTCTGGTAGATCGGCAGGGCGCGCGCGTTGGTGGCTGCGTCGGGAGTCTGGCCGGCGTGAATCTGCTTGGTTTCGAACGCCCAGTCGGTGGTGCTCATGGGTGGATGGTCTCCTGAAGATGAGATGGGGGTGCCCAGAGAGGCACGAATCAGGTCTGGGGAGAGTTCAGCGACAACTGCACAATGTGGGCCTCCGCATCAGGTTTCCCTGTCTAGTCTGGGGGCCCGACATGGCGGG
Source organism: Mycobacterium sp. (assembly GCA_023264755.1). Classification (GTDB taxonomy): domain Bacteria; phylum Actinomycetota; class Actinomycetes; order Mycobacteriales; family Mycobacteriaceae; genus Mycobacterium. The sequence continues at coordinate 503 of JAHFVB010000565.1, forward strand.
CCCGCGCTTGCCGTGTAGCCGACTGCCGACTACTCAACCTGGTCATCACCCAGGGCACCCCACCGCGGTTGGAGGGTTGCCGGCCAGCAAGCCGGGGCTTGACGCTGGCACTCATGACCGAAACGAAGCGTATCCCACGACGCCACGTGGGTGCCAGTGGGTTAGCTTGGGCAACCCTGGCGGTTGGGGTCGTCGAGTGCCTTGGGGGCGTTCTCGATGGCCTGGTGGACGACGTCGAGCACCTGCGGATCCCAGGTCAGCGCGATGTTCCAGGGCAGTTTGGCCTCGTTGGAGACGAAGATGCTGTGCGTGTCGTCGAAGGTGTGGCAACTGCGGTGCGGCAGCACCGAGTCGGCGACGTCGGTGGCCAGCGCGCTGCGCAGGGCCACCAAACCGTCGTTGGGCCACACTGCGGGATTGACCGTGCCGGGCATGGTGAACTTCTTGCCCCCGATGAGCACGACGGGGATCTTGTCCAGCACGCCGGATTGGAACTCGTTCCATCCGGTCTTGCCCATCAGGAAGGCCTGGTTGACCTCGCGACCGCTGCCGGCCATCAGCCGCAGCACCTCGTCCTTCATCGCGTTCATCGAGGCTTCGCACAGCTTGTCGCCAAGGCAGTCGGTCAGCGGCACGATGCCGTTGGCGTAATCCGACAGATAGGAGCCCTGCCAAGGTGTGCCGAGGGTGGTCAGTGAGCGGATGTGTACCGGCGAGCTGGTGCTGGTCAGCACGCGGATGGCGGCACGCGAGTACAACCCGCCCATCGAGTGCGCGACGAGGTCGACGTCGGTGACGCCCTTCTCGGTGTGCAGCCAGTTCAGGAAGCGGGCCAGACGTTCACCGGCGGTGTCGATGCTGCCGGTGGAATCGACGGTCATGTTGTCCGGCAGCGTGACCGGGCAGATCCCGAAGGGCCCGAATCCGGTCTGGTCGACGACCTGACCGCGGCCCGCCATGGCCGGTGAGGTGTAGACGGCGTAGCCCTGCTTGAGCAGGTATTCGCGCAGTTCGGTATCGGTGTTTCCGGCCGCCAGGCCGGTGGCGCAGGCCTGGTCCGGGGTGGTGAACGGACTGGTCGCGTTGCCGCCGGACACGATCACCACGGCCTGTGAGGCGGGGCGCTTCTCGGGGGCCGGAGGGGCGGCGGGTTTGCTGCCGCAACCGGCGGTCATCGCGATCGCCGCAAGTACCGCGGCCACTGCCAGGATTCGTCGCACGAAGCGGGATGTTAACCGGCTGATGGGCGGCTGGGAGGGCGGTTTGAGCGTGATCGCCAAGCCGGGGTGACGGCTCCCACAGCGGGCGTCCTTCTTGGTCACCCAAGCCACCTGTGCGACGCGCGCTGCGCGTAGGTTCGTATCCGACGCGATACTGAAGCCACGCCGACCGACCGCCGGGAGAACCACCTATATGAGCGCCGAGCAGCCGACCATCATCTACACCCTGACCGACGAGGCGCCGTTGCTTGCGACGTACGCGTTTCTTCCGGTGATTCGCGCCTTCGCCGACGCCGCCGGCGTCGAGGTGAAGACCAGTGACATCTCCGTCGCGGCGCGCATCTTGGCCGAGTTCTCCGACTACCTCACCGAAGAGCAGCGAGTGCCGGACAACCTCGCCGAGCTCGGCGCGCTGACCCAGCAGCCGGATACCAACATCATCAAGCTGCCGAACGTCAGCGCCTCGGTGCCGCAGCTGCTCAACGCCATCAAGGAGTTGCAGGCCAGGGGCTACGCCCTTCCGGACTACCCGGGTGATCCCAAGACCGACGAGGAGCGCGAGCTCAAGGTGCGCTACGGGAAGTGTCTGGGCAGCGCGGTCAATCCGGTGCTGCGCGAAGGCAACTCGGATCGCCGCGCCCCCAACGCGGTCAAGGCCTACGCACGCAAGCACCCGCACAGCATGGGCAAGTGGAGCCAGGCGTCGCGCACTCACCTGGCCACCATGAAGCACGGCGACTTCTACCACGGGGAGAAGTCGCTGACGCTGGACAAGGCGCGCACCGTGCGGATGGAACTGGTCACCACCCCGAAGGACGGTGGGACCGGTGAGACCATCGTCCTGAAGCCCGAGGTCAAGCTCGACGCGGGCGACGTCATCGACAGCATGTTCATGAGCAAGAAGGCGCTGTGCGACTTCTTCGAGACCGAGATGCAGGACGCCTACGAGACCGGCGTGATGTTCTCGCTGCACGTCAAGGCGACCATGATGAAGGTCAGCCATCCGATCGTCTTCGGGCACGCGGTGAAGGTGTTCTACAAGGACGCCTTCGCCAAGCACCAGAAGCTGTTCGACGAGCTGGGCGTCAACGTCAACAACGGTTTGAGCGATCTCTACGCCAAGATCGAATCGCTGCCCGCCAGCCAGCACGAAGAGATCATCCGCGACCTGCACGCCTGCCACGAGCACCGGCCCGAGCTGGCCATGGTGGACTCGGCCAAGGGCATCTCGAACTTCCATTCGCCCAGCGACGTCATCGTCGACGCCTCGATGCCTGCGATGATTCGCGCGGGCGGCAAGATGTACGGCGCCGACGGAAAGCTCAAGGACACCAAGGCCGTCAACCCCGAGTCCACGTTCTCCCGGATCTATCAGGAGATCGTCAACTTCTGCAAGACCCACGGCCAGTTCGACCCGACGACGATGGGCACGGTACCCAACGTCGG
>JAHFVB010000167.1 GCA_023264755.1 Mycobacterium sp.
CACGTGATCCACCTGCAGGGCCACACCGAGGGCTCGGTCGCCCTCGCGCTCGACGGTCCCGCGACCGGTGACACCGTCCAGCTGTTCACCGGCGACTGCCTATTCCCCGGCGGGGTGGGCAAGACCTGGAAGGACGGGGACTTCGAACGGTTACTCAGGGGCGTGACCAGCAAGGTGTTCGACGTCTACGGCGACTCGACGGTGGTCTATCCCGGCCACGGTGACGACACCACGCTGGGCGCCGAGCGGCCCCAGCTGGCGCAGTGGCGCGCCCGCGGCTGGTGAAAGCCTCCCGAACCGTGGCGTGACTCCAGCGCCACACTCGGCGAGTCACACGTACCGTCGGTGCCATGAGCCCTTGGCCCACCCCCGACAAGCCAGGCCCCGGACAGGAGTCGGTCTGGGACTACCCGCGCCCACCGCGGCTGGAGGAATTCGCGGGATCCATCACCATCGAGCTCGGCGGCCAGCGCATCGCATCGACCGAGCGCGCGTGGCGGGTGCTCGAGACCAGCCATCCGCCCACCTACTACCTACCTGCGAGCGCGTTCCCGAGCGGAGTGCTCCGCGAGGCGACGGGCTCGTCGTGGTGCGAGTGGAAGGGTCGAGCCGCCTACTACGACCTGGTCACCGACGAGCGGGTGGCCGAACGCGCAGCCTGGACCTACCCGCAGCCCACTCCTGGCTTCGAGCCGCTGGCCGGAGCGATTGCCGTGATGGCAGCGCAGGTCGACCGCTGCACCGTCAACGGTGAGCAGGTCCAACCGCAGCCAGGTGGCTTCTACGGAGGCTGGATCACCAGCTGGGTGTGTGGCCCGTTCAAGGGCGTGCCCGGCTCGATGGGCTGGTAGTCCGCCGGCAGGCGGCTACTTCGCCCGCCAGCGTCCGCCAGCGTGACTCAGCTGGTGTGGACGATCAACACGTCGGACTTGGACCGACGCGCGACGTTCGCGGGCACCGACCCCAGCAGCCGTCCGGCGATGGTGCTCAGCCCGACGTTGCCGACGACCAACAGGTCCGCCTCGACCTCTTCGGCGAGGTCGACGAGCGCATCGACCGGCGCACCGACGATGGCCTTCTCCTCGACGTTCTGAGCGCCCGCCGCGTGGGCGCGTTCGCGCGCCTCGCGCAGGATCGCGTAGATCGGGGCGTTGCCCGACATCTTGTAGCCCTCGTCCTTGAGCACGTCGGCGGCCCGCGCATCCTCGCTCTGCGGGAAGTAGGCGGTCGCCACGACCAGTTTCGCGCCTGATGCGGCAGCGATCTGGGCGGCCCTGTCCACTGCACGCAGCGACGAATCCGAGCCGTCCGTGCCGACGACTACGGTTTGATAGCCGCTCATCCATGCCCTCCAAGTGTCGATTTCAAGGCCATCGCAGACAGTAACCCGTCCCGCACCATCGGGGGTGCGATTCGCTCGGATGGCCGACGTTCAGCGGCCCCGATAGTAACCGGCGCAAACGTCGTCAGCGGGTCATTCGTGATCAACCAAACGGCGTTTTGCCCCCGCGCGCTGGATCGCAGCACCCCAATTCGCGTGACGTGAGTCATGTCGACGGCCGGCCTAGACCAAACCGGCGGGCTTGCAACCGGATTCACGACACGGTCAGCCGGTCCGGTGCCGCGGATCGGAATTGGACGCCGAAGACTGCTCGACAGTCTCGGCAAAGTCGGTGTCCCAGAATGTGTAGCGGCCCCAGGGCTGGTCGTCGCGGCGCTCGGACTGGTGCCGAAGATTGCTGAACGCTCCATCACCGACCCACTCGCAGCCTCGAGTTGCTGGACGTCGTGATTCCCGGTATCAAACGTTGGGATGGACACTCCGTCGCTCCCGACTAGAGCTCGAGCGACGCTTTCCCTGCGGCCAGCTCGACACGACGGCGTCGCGCCGACCGCCTGGTCCGCCGCGGGCAGGTTCGATCCGGTTGCCGTCGCGGTGTTCGCCGTCGCAGTGAGCGCCGCCGGCTCGGCTCGGCCATCCCTATGGTTCGACGAGGCGGCGACGATCTCCGCGGGAACTCGCACGCTGCCCGAGCTCTGGCGGCTGCTGGGCAACATCGACGCCGTGCACGGGTTGTTCTACCTGCTGGCGCACGGGTGGTTGACGCTCTTCCCGGCCACCGAATTCTGGCTCCGGTTCCCCAGCTGCCTGGCGGTCGGGGTCGCCGCCGCCGGGGTGGTGGTGCTGGGACGCCGGTTCGCCAGCCGAACGGTCGCCGTGTCCGCGGGCGTGATCTTCGCGTTCCTGCCCCGAATCACCTGGGCCGGAATCGAAGCCAGGTCCTATGCCCTGTCTACGGCGGTGGCGGTCTGGTTGACGGTGCTGGTGGTCGCAGCAGTGCGGCGCAACCGTCCCGCGTGGTGGTTCGTCTACGCCGCGGCTCTGGTCGGCTCGACGGTGCTCAACCTGTTCGCCGTCCTCATCGTGTTGCCCCACCTGGTCGCCGTGACGCGGTGCGCGCCGAGCCGGGCCGTGGTGTGGAGCTGGGCCGGATCGGTCGTCGGCGCCGGCTCGGTGCTGACGCCGTTTGCGCTCTTGTGCCGTACCCAGATCGCGCAGGTGCGGTGGATCTCGCCCCTGAGCCCGGGCACTCTGCTCGAGATCGGCTATCAGCAATACTTCGACCGTAGTGCGCCGTTCGCGATCGCAGCCGCGCTGGTGCTGCTGGCTTGCGTGGTGCTTCGCCGGTTCGCCTCGTGGGATGGGGACACTCACACCCTGGCCGCAGTGACCGTGGCGTGGATGGTCTTGCCAACGCTCGCGCTGGTGGGCTACTCGGCGCTCGCCGAACCCATCTACTATCCCCGGTACCTGTGCTTCACCTCCCCCGCCGCCGCACTGTTCCTGGCGTGCTGCCTGGTGGCGCTGGGGCAGACCCGGGAGCGAGTCACCGCGTTGTTGATCGTGCTGGCGCTGGCCGCCGCCCCCAACTACCTACTCAAACAACGTGGCCCATATGCCAAGGAGGGCATGGACTTCAGCCAGGTCGCCGATCTCGTCACCGCCCGCGCAGCTCCAGGTGACTGCCTGATCCTGGACAACACGGTGTCCTGGCTGCCCGGCCCCGTCCGGCCACTGACCGCAGCCCGGCCCGCGGCCTACGCGAAGTTGATCGACCCCGGCCGCGGCGCCCGCGCCGCCGATCGAAACCGGTTGTGGGACGCCCACATTCCAATTTGGGCAGTCACGGCCCGGGTACAGCGCTGCACGGTGCTGTGGACGGTCTCGGACCGAGACGGCACACTGCCCGCCCACGACGCGGGTCCGGGGTTGAGTCCGGGTCCCCGGATGAACCGGGCGCCGGCGTATCAGGTACCCGCCCGGCTCGGCTTCCACATCGTCGAACGATGGCAGTTCCACTTCGCCCAGGTGACCAGGTCGACGCGGTAGGGCTCAGCTCGTCCGCTCGCTGCCGAAGTACAGCTCCTGCGTGGCGATGCACACCAGCTCGCCAGCGCGGTTGAACATCGTCGCGCTGGCCAGGCCGCGGCCGTGAATGCCGCTCGGGGAAACCTGGTCCGACAACACCCAGTCGGACAGGTCGATGGGTCGGTGGAACCACAACGCGTGGTCGATCAGTGCCGAGAACGTGCCCACCGGAGTCGCACCCCGCATCGTCATGGCGGTCTCCAGCATCGTCGTTCCGGACAGGTAGGTCAGCAGGCAGCTGTGCAGCACCGGATCGGCTGGCACGGATTCGGTTGGCCGCCACCACATCCTAATGCGCGGCGAGGGTTCTGCCTGACCCATGGCAAGCCGCGGCGGTAGGTCGACGTAGCGCCGCTCGAACGGGTGCGGCTCGACCCAGTGCCCGTGGTACTCGGCGGCGAAGTCCCGCAGTTGTTCTTGCACGGGCGGCAACGACTCGGGATCCGGCACGTCGGGCATCGGAAGCTGATGGCTCGCGCCCTCGACCTCGACGCTGAAGGAGGCCAGGGCTTCCAACAGCACCTGACCGCCCTGGCGCGCCGTGATCTTCCTGGTCGAGAGCGTGCCGCCGTCGCGGGCACGTTCGACGTGGAAGTCCACGGGCAGCCGGGCATCGCCGGCCCGCAGGTAGTAGACGTGCGCACTGTGGGGCGTGCGCCCGGGCACCGTCATGCTCGCCGCCATCAGCGCCTGCCCTGCGATGTGGCCGCCGACGATGTGGTGAGCGGCGTTGTCCAGCTGGGCCGCCACGAACGTTTCGTCGTCGAGCTGGTCGACGTGGAGGGCGGCGACGACCTCGGACAGCGAGGGGTATCGGTAACTCACTCGGGCATCATGCCGCAGCCCGGACGTCGATCTTGCGGGTGGCGGACCGTTCCAAGCGCGACGCCAAGGATCTACCATCCAGGAATGAGTCGGGTTTTCGCCGTCGGCTTCATCGTCTTGACCAGCGCGAGCTGCATGCTCGCGGGCCAGGCGCACGCGGACCCACCACCGCCACCCGGCACGCTCTGCTCCTTCACGCTTTCGGTGCCACAGCGGGTGCAAGTCTCCGGCACGGACATGGTCACCGCCACGGTGACGCCCGACGGCTGCGCGGGAGCGTTCCAACCCTCGGCCAGCGTGGTGTGCGTGCAGGGTGCCGACTCCGCACCGCAGTGCACTCAGGCCCGAGAGGCCGCAACCGCCCAGGTGTACGTGCCCTATCGCGCCGGGGTGACCTACACCTCGACCGGCCGGGGCCTCGGCATCCTGTTCAACGACGCCGCGGAGCCGAACTGGCAGCTGCTGGGACCATTGACCGCAGTGCCGTAGACGGCGGGTTCCGCAGCCACCAAGGGTCGCCGACCGCGGTGTCACGGCCGGCGACGGCAGGTACCTCGTGCGAGCGAGTGACGGGAGTCGAACCCGTGTAGACGGCTTTGCAGGCCGGTGCCTAGCCACTCAGCCACACCCGCGTTGGCCATGACGATGCCAGCGCTGCGTGCCATCCGCGATGGTTGCGCTCGGCACGAGCGCAACACCAGTGAGCGCAACACCGGCGGGCGAAGAGTCCTCGCCGGCTGCCCGGCCACGCTAATTTTGTCCGCATGCATCAGTGGCTGGCGGATCCGCCTTTCTTCAGCGGTCCGGGTCAGGGCACCCGCCAACTCGTCGAACTGTTCGTCGCATTCGGGCTGACCGCGCTGATCGGGGTGGAGCGCGAGGTCCAGGGCAAGAGTGCCGGACTGCGCACCCAGACCATCGTCGGCACCGCGTCCGCGTTGATCCTGCTCGTCAGCAAGTACGGGTTCCAGGACGTGCTCGTCGAAGGCCTGGTCGTCGTGGACCCCTCCCGGGTGGCGGCCCAAATCGTCTCCGGTATCGGCTTTCTGGGAGCCGGCATCATCATCTTCCGCCGCGGCTCGGTGCACGGATTGACCACGGCGGCCGCGGTGTGGGAATCCGCCGCCATCGGCATGGCGGCCGGTTCGGGCCTGCTCCTGCTCGCGTGCACCGTCACTGCCATGCACTTCCTGATCGTGCTGGGCTTTCTGCCCGTGGCCCGGCTGTTGGCCGCCCGGCTGAACGGATCGGTCCGGTTGTTCATCACCTACGAGGAGGGCGGCGGCACCATGACCAACCTGCTGCGAGCCTGCGAACGACGACAATGGCAGCTGACCGAACTGACCGTCGCCGGACCCGGCGCGGCGCTCGAAGCGGAACCGGGACAAGCCGGGGTGGAACTGACGATCTCCGGCCCGGGAGTGCTGAAGGCGCCGGCCGCCCTGGCAGCCATCGCAGGGGTGACGACGATCCGGCAGCTCGACGACGACCCGGATTGAGGCCGGCCAACCCACACTGCCGGACCGGGACGGGCGCTAGGCCTCCTGGCCGCGACTGGCCCGGTACGACGCCACGCACCCGACCGCGGCCAGTACGCCGAACACCGCGAACAGCCAGCGCGCGGCCGTCGCGTCACCACGATCGGTGGCATTCACGACGATGCCCGCCAAGCCGGCGCCGAACGCGCCGCAGATCAGCTGCACGGTGTTGATCGCCGCCGCGGCGGTCCCGCCTTCGCCAGGGTCGGAGACGCTCCCCATCGCCCACGCCGACAGGTGCGGCCACGCCATCCCCACCCCGACGCCGGTGGTCGCCAGAGCCACCACCCACACGGCGATCACCCCCAGCGGAGGGTCGGCGACGAGGCTGACCGAGCCCAGCCCCAGTCCCAGGGCCATCACCAGCGGGGCGACGGTGACCATGCGCACGATCACCCGTGCCTTGCTCACCGAGGCGCTGGCGATTTCGCCCACCGTCCAACCGACGGCCAGCGCCACCCCGAGGAAACCCGCCGCCACCGGCACCAGATGCGCTAGCCGCTGCCCGAAGAACGGGACGTACATGTCGGCCATGGTGGCGGCCATGAGCACGCCGAGGGTGAGGTAGATCCACTTCAGCGGGCCCGGCCGGAAGGCCGTGGGCGGCAACACCGAAGCGGTCGTCCGACGGTCGACGACCAGGAACACGGCGACCAGCGCGCCACCGAGGGCCACCAGCGCGATCGTGACGACGACGCTGCGCTGGATTCCCGCGACGCTGACCGCCAGCGCCGCCAGCCCGAGCAGCACCAGCGACCAGACTGGGATCCGCTGTTGGGCCAACGCATCGTCGTCGGCCGGTCGGGCCGGAAGCGCGAACGGCACCAGCGTCGCCATCGCGACGGTCAACACCGCCAGCCCCCCGAAGGCCCAGCGCCAGGAGCCGTATTGCGCGAACAGTCCGCCCGCAGCGGGTCCGACCAACGTACCGACGCCCCACATCGCCGAGACGAGCGCGGACGCCTTGGTCCAAAGTGTCTGTGGTAGAGCCGAATTGATGACGGCGTACCCCAGTCCGGCCAGCAGCCCGCCGGCCGCACCTTGCACGGTCCGCCCCACCAGGAGCAGCTCCATCGTCGGCGCAATGGCACACAACAGGCTGCCCAATCCGAACACCCCGAGCGCCGCCAGATAGGCCCGCCGCGGTCCGAACCGAGACAGCAACGCACCCACCGTGGTGGCTGCCGCGACGGAGGCCACCAGGTAGACCGTCGTGACCCACGCGTATAGCCGTTGGCCACCGATCTCGGCGACCGTGCTGGGCAACAGACTGATGGTCAGGAACTCGTTGGTGGCGTATAGCGCGACCCCTCCGGCGAGCACGGTGGAAGCACCGAGCTGCTTGGGGCCCAATAGTTCGCGCCATCCACCTGCGGGCGTCGCTTCGGTCTGACTCACGTGATCACCGTAGGAGCTCAACCATGGTTGAGCTCAAGCCCGTCTTCCGGCCAGCTGCTCTGACACGATCGACCTGCAGAAACATCGACCCGCGAAACGCAGTGCCTACTTCAGGCCGGCCGCGTCCATGCCCCGCAGTTCCTTCTTGAGGTCTGCGATCTCGTCGCGAATGCGGGCGGCCAACTCGAACTGCAGATCGCGTGCTGCCGCCATCATCTGAGCGGTCATGTCCTTGATCAGGTCGGCCAGCTCCGCTCGCGGCATGCTCTTGGTATCGCGGCCCTCGTAGACGCCGGCACTGACCGCGCGGCCCGGCTCACCCTGGGCGCGCCGACCGCGGGAAGCATTGCGTCCCGAACCGCCCACCTCCACGGTCTCGCTGTCCTCGGCCTCGCGGTACACCTGGTCGAGGATGTCGGCGATCTTCTTGCGCAGCGGCATGGGATCGATGCCGTGGGCCTCGTTGTAGGCCACCTGCTTGGCCCGCCGGCGATCGGTCTCGTCGATGGCCTCCCGCATCGAGTCGGTGATCTTGTCGGCGTACATGTGGACTTCACCGGAGACGTTGCGCGCCGCCCGGCCGATCGTCTGGATCAGGCTGCGGGCCGACCGGAGGAAGCCCTCCTTGTCGGCATCCAAGATCGACACCAGCGACACCTCGGGAAGGTCGAGACCTTCGCGGTGCAGGTTGATGCCGACCAGGACGTCGTAGTCCCCCAGCCGAAGCTGTCGGAGCAGCTCGACCCGTCGCAGCGTGTCGACCTCGGAGTGCAGGTAACGCACTCGAATGCCGGCCTCCAGGAGATAGTCGGTGAGGTCCTCGGCCATCTTCTTGGTCAGGGTCGTCACCAACACGCGTTCGTCGATTTCGGTGCGCTTGCGAATTTCGCCGATCAGGTCGTCGATCTGCCCCTTCGTCGGCTTGACCACGATCTTCGGGTCGACCAATCCGGTCGGGCGGATCACCTGTTCGACGAACTCACCACCGGTCTGGCTCAACTCGTACGGTCCCGGAGTGGCCGACAGGTACACCGTCTGGCCCACGCGATCGGCGAACTCCTCCCAGGTCAACGGCCTGTTGTCGACGGCGGACGGCAGCCGAAAGCCGAAGTCGACCAGGTTGCGCTTACGCGACATGTCGCCCTCGTACATGCCGCCGATCTGCGGCACGGTGACGTGGGACTCGTCGATGACCATCAAGAAGTCTTCGGGGAAGTAGTCGATCAGGGTCGCCGGCGCGGTGCCCGCTCCCCGGCCGTCGATGTGGCGGGAGTAGTTCTCGATCCCGGAGCAGAACCCGACCTGCTTCATCATCTCCAGGTCGTAATTCGTCCGCATCCGCAGCCGCTGAGCCTCCAGCAGCTTGCCCTGCCCCTCCAGTTCGGCGAGCCGCTCCTCGAGTTCCCGTTCGATCGACGAGATGGCCTGCGCCATCCGCTCGGGCCCCGCGACGTAGTGCGTCGCGGGAAAGACCCGCAGCGAGTCGACCTTGCGCACCACGTCACCGGTCAGCGGGTGCATGTAGTACAGCGCCTCGATTTCGTCGCCGAAGAACTCGATGCGAATCGCCAGTTCCTCGTACGACGGGATGATCTCGACGGTGTCGCCGCGCACCCGGAACGATCCTCTGGTGAACGCCATGTCGTTGCGGCTGTACTGCACGTCGACCAAGAGCCGCAACAGGGCGTCCCGCGGTACTTCGTCGCCGACCTTCAGTTCCACCGACCGATCCAGGTAGGACTGCGGCGTGCCGAGGCCGTAGATGCAGGACACCGAGGCCACCACCACCACGTCACGGCGGGACAGCAGGCTCGAGGTGGCCGAGTGCCGAAGCCGCTCGACGTCGTCGTTGATCGAGCTGTCCTTCTCGATGTAGGTGTCGGTCTGCGCGATGTAGG
>JAHFVB010000566.1 GCA_023264755.1 Mycobacterium sp.
GCTCGGCGACGAGCTGGCCATACCCGTCGTAGATCGCAAGCTGGGTCTCTGGACGTGGGAAGCCGGCCCGGATGAGGAGCAATCGCACTCTGGTCTCCTGAGGCGATTCTGCGCCCGCATCGACGAGGTCGAGCACCGTGCGGGCAGCTCGGATTCCGCGCCGTCCGCGATACCGCTCGGCCAGCGCTTCGACGTCGACCACCTTCAGCTTGGTGGCTCGCGCCAACGCGTCGATGGCGGCGACGGCGCGGTCGAGTGGGTAGCGGCAGGCAATGTCCAAGGCCGTGCGCTCGGGAGTGGTCACTACTACGCCGCCCAAGACTTCGACTTCGTCGTCGTCGTAGCGGTCCGACCAGGCCCGGATACCGGCCGGGGGGCGCCGGTTGGCGTAGAGCAGCTCGGCCGGCGCATTGGCGTCGACCCACCTGGCGCCGTGCAAGGCCGCCGCTGACTGGCTCGCGACGACACCTGCGCGGCCCGACCACAACCACGCTGCCTTGGCGCGTAACGTGGCGGTGAGCTCCGTCTCGCGAGGCAGGTACACGTCGCGATGGATCGCCTGATAGCGACTACGTAGTCGATACGGCGTGACTCGATCCGCGGCCAACGCCTCACTGCCCAGAAACGGCTCCCCCATGGCAGGAGTGTGCCGACCGCATCCGACACGTCGCCGAACGTGACGCCACTGCGAGATTTCGGGTGATATCTCGCAGTGGCGTCACGTTCGGCGAATCACTTGGGCCCGACCGTTCGGCGAACCGACGGGTCCGCATGTTCGACGGGTCCGCATGTTCGACGGGCTAGTCGAGTTCGTCGACCTCGCCACCGTTGGCGTCCCCGCCGCCACGGATGAGCATCAGGGTGCCGGCCAGTTCGTCGGGCTTGATCAGCACCTCACGCGCCTTCGAGCCCTCGCTGGGCCAGACGATTCCGCGGGTCTCCATCAGGTCCATCAACCGGCCGGCCTTCGCGAAGCCGACCCGCAATTTGCGCTGCAGCATCGACGTCGACCCGAACTGTGAGGACACGACGAGCTCGACGGCCTGCAGGAAGACGTCCATGTCGTCGCCGATGTCGGGGTCGACGTCGGTGCGCTCGCCCGTCGGCTTGGCCGTCGTCACGCCCTCGAAGTACTCGGGTTCGGCCTGATCCTTGGTCGCGGCCACCACCGCGGCGATCTCGTCGTCGCTGATGTAGGCGCCCTGCAACCGGATCGGCTTGTTCGCACCCATCGGTAGGAACAACCCGTCGCCCATGCCGATCAGCTTCTCGGCGCCGGGTTGATCGAGGATCACTCGGCTGTCGGTCAGCGACGAGGTCGCGAACGACAGGCGTGACGGCACGTTGGTCTTGATCAGACCGGTGACGACGTCGACCGAGGGCCGCTGGGTGGCCAGCACCAGGTGAATGCCGGCGGCGCGGGCCTTCTGGGTGATTCGCACGATCGCGTCCTCGACGTCCCGGGGCGCCGTCATCATCAGGTCGGCGAGCTCGTCGACGATCGCGATGATGTACGGGTACGGCTTGTACACGCGCTCGCTACCGAGTGGCGCGGTGATGACTCCGGAGCGGACGTTCTTGTTGAAGTCGTCGATGTGGCGGACCTTGTTGGCCTGCATGTCCTGGTAGCGCTGTTCCATCTCCTCGACCAGCCAGGCCAGCGCCGCCGCCGCCTTCTTCGGCTGCGTGACGATGGGCGTGATGAGGTGCGGAATGCCTTCGTAGGGCGTCAGTTCCACCATCTTCGGGTCGATCAGGATCATCCTGACTTCTTCCGGAGTGGCCCTGGTCAGCAGCGAGACGAGCATCGAGTTCACGAAGCTCGATTTGCCGGAGCCGGTCGAGCCCGCGACGAGCAGGTGCGGCATCTTGGCCAGGTTGGCCGAGATGAAGTTGCCCTCGATGTCCTTGCCGAGCCCGATGACCAGCGGGTGGTGGTCACGGCGCGTCGTCGGTGCAGTGAGCACGTCGGACAGCCGCACCATTTCGCGGTCGGTATTGGGCACCTCGATGCCGACCGCCGACTTGCCCGGAATGGGAGCGAGCATTCGCACGCTCTCCGTGGCCACCGCATAGGCGATGTTCTTCTGCAGGGCGGTGATCTTCTCGACCTTCACGCCCGGGCCGAGCTCCACTTCGTAGCGCGTGACGGTCGGGCCGCGGGTGCATCCGGTGACGGCGGCGTCCACCTTGAACTGCTGCAGCACCGACCCGATGACCTCGACCATCTTGTCGTTGGCGGCGCTGCGCAGTTTCGGCGGATCACCTGCCTCGAGTAGCTCGAGCGACGGCAGCACGTAGGGGCCGTCGACGACGCGGTCCAGCGCCAAGGTGTCCTGCGGCAGGGCGTCCTCGGGCAGGGGGTCCGGCTTCGCGACGGGTTTCTTGCGCCGGCTCGGCCGGGCGGCCGGCTCCGGGACCGTGGGCGCCTCGTCGAGCGGGTAGTTGTCATACGGCGTGCCAACCGGCGTGCCGGGCTGTTCTGCGGCCGGCCAGGCCTGTGCCTCGTCGCCGCGCTTGCCCGCCGGATCGTCGTAGTAGCCGTCGGAGAAGTCTTCGGCTTCGTCGGTCGGTTCGTCGTATTCGTCGTCGTAGTACTCGTCGTCATCGTGCCGCCTGCCGACGCCCAGCCAGTCGCGCAATGCGTTCGGCGCCTCGCGGATGGTCGTCCCCGTCATCAGCAGCAGGCCGAAGAGCACCCCGATGATGAGTAACGGGGTGGCGATCCACGGGGTCAGCCCGTCGGATAGCGGGCCACCGATCGCGAATCCGACGAACCCGGCGGCGTGCTGGCGGGCGACGGGTTCTTGCGGCGCCCCCGACCACAGATGCCAGAGTCCGAGCACGGGCAAGGCGATCATCGCGGCGCCGAGGACCAGTCGCGGTCGCGCCTCGGGATTGGGCTCACTGCGCATGAGTACGACGGCGACTGCGACGAGCAGGATGGGCGTCAGGACGACCGCGGAGCCGAGCACGGTGCGCAGCACGGTGTCGATCCACGCGCCGGCCGGACCGGCCGCGCCGAACCAGGTGCTGGCGGCGACCACCACGGCGATGCCCAGCAAGGCCAGCGCGATGCCGTCCCGCCGGTGTCCTGGCTCCAAGTCGCGGGCGCGGCCGACCGAGCGGGCCGTCGAGCCGGCGCCCTTGG
>JAHFVB010000567.1 GCA_023264755.1 Mycobacterium sp.
GCTGCCGGCCGGTATCAACACCGGCATCATCCGGGCGATGGGCGGCAGCGGGTCGGTGGTGACCGCGGCCGGTCTGGTGTTCGCGTTCACGATGATGTCGATGGTGGTCAGCGAGATGACGGTGGTCGCCCAAATCGGCAGCACCATTGGCCTGGGGCTGCTGTTCGACACCTTGGTCGTGCGCGCGTTCATGACGCCGTCGATCGCCGCGTTGCTCGGCCGCTGGTTCTGGTGGCCGCAGGTGGTTCGGAGGCGGCCGGTGCCGGTGCCGTTTCCGAAGGACAGCGTCGCGCCGGCAGATGCGGCGCACTGAGTAACTGCTGAGCACTCGACTAGCACTGGTTCCCTCCTCCGCGAGTTCTGCGCCATGGTCGTGAAATCGGCCAAGCAACGACCACCATGTCGATCTCGCGAGTGCGCGAATTCGACGTCACGACGACCCGCGCGCCATGTGCAGCGCCGCCAGGTGGCTGAACAGCAACGAGGCTCCGATGGGATTGCCGCCGCCGGGATAGGTCGTTCCGGATACGGCGGCCATGGTGTTGCCGGCGGCATAGAGCCCTGCGATCGGCTGGTCGGCGAAGTCGAGGACGCGGCCGTCGGCGTCGGTGCGCAACCCGCCCTTGGTGCCGAGATCCGACACTCCGAACGCTGCAGCGCGATACGGCGGGGTGTCGATGGGTACCAACGGCGAGCCGGCTCCGGTGAACGCCCGGTCGAACGGCTCGCGCCCACGACCGAAGTCCTCGTCGTCGCCGCGCTGCGCCAGCTCGTTGAACCGGCGCACGGTCCGTTCCAGATGCTCGGGCGGAACGTCGATGCGTTGGGCCAGGTCGGCCAGCGTCTCGGCCGTTCGCCACAGCCCGGCGGCGTGGTACTCGCTGGTCGGTGAGAACGCGACGTTGGTGGCCAGTACCGGCGGCTGCTCACCGGCCCGACTGTCGTAGACCATCCAAAAGGGGGTCCCGACGGTGCCCTCGTCCATGGCGCGCAGGATCTCGCGGCCCGCCCTGTCGTAGGCGGTCGACTCGTTGACGAACCGTCGTCCGGCCCGATCGACGAAGATTCCGCCGGTGAAGCACAGCGCGAAGGCGGCGCGACCGTCCGGATGAATCAGCCCGGGCGACCACCAGGCCTGGTCCATCAAATCGGTGCTCGCCCCCGCGGCGATGCCGGCCCGGTGCGCGAGCCCCACGTTGCCCGGTGCGCCCATGGTGTCGGATACCGTTCCCGGAACCCCGAATTCGGCTCGCATCGCGGCGTTGTGCTCGAATCCGCCCGCGGCGAGTAGCACGCCGCGGCGCGTCCGGATCACCTGCCGTTGCCCCTCGTGCTCGACGACACCCCCGATGACCCTGCCCTCGTCGACGATCAGCTCGACCAGGCGTGTGTGCAGGTGGGCGGTCACCGCGGGGTCGTCGGCCATCGCGGCGAGGAAGCGCCCGACGAGCGCACGGCCACCGGTGAGTAGCTCGGGTTGCGGTGTTCCGAGCCGTTCGTGGTCGAGCGGCCCTCGGACCAAGCCCCGAAACCGGCCCAGCCGCTCGTCCGGTATCGCCTTCGACACGATGTGGCGCAGGCCGTCGCCCCGGGCGCCCGGCGCGGTCCCGTAGTAGTCGGGCCACGGCAGGATCTTGAAGGCGAATCGCTCGTCGCGTTCGAGGTATTCGATGAAGGGTGCACCGCCGCGGACGTAGGCCTGCTGCAGTGCGATCGGGGTGCGGTCACCCACGACGGCGTGGAAGTACTCCCACGCGGCGTCGACGGTGTCGTCGCAGCCGGCGCGGAGCAGCACCGGGTTGCACGGGAACCACATTCCGCCGCCGCCCGAGTAGGCGGTGGTCCCGCCGAAGCGGTCCGTAGCCTCGACCAAGGCCACCGAGAGTCCTTCTCGCGCAGCCGTGTAGGCGCCTGCCACCCCTCCGCCAGAGCCGACGACCAACACGTCGACGGTCTCGTCCAAGGCCTTCACGGTCGCCACCGCCGGTGGTCGAAGCGACCCTCCCGCGGCGAGTCCGGGGAGGCGGCCCGGTCATCGGTCATAGCGACGGACCATACGCGCCGACGAATCTCAGCGGGTGAGCTTGGCGGCGGGCCCGGCTACTTTCTGAGCAGACCGACTTCGTGGTAGCGCCGGTCGGTGTTCACCTGCCAGGGGTCGACGTCCTCGCCGAAGTATCGATCGACGCTGCGCAGCGCGCTCAACATGGCATGGTCCTGGTTGTCGTAGCGGTGCATGCCGTTGCGTCCGATGGGATGAAGGTCGGGGTGATTGCGCCGCAGAAAGTTCCGAAGCAGTGCCACGCTCCTGTCCCGAGTGGGGTCGTAGACCGGATACGCGTGGCGCGAGCGCACGACCATGACGTGCTCGACTGCGGAGTCGGCCACTCCCAAGGCCCTGAGGTCCTCCTCGGCCAGGCGGCGCAACACTTCGTCATCGGCAGTCAGCAGTGCTCCATCGGGGCCGACGAAGTACTCGAACCCCAAATAGGTGCCCGCCCACCCGTCGGGCGCAAGCCCCTTCGACCACAGGCCGTAGTTCTGAATTCGCCCTGCGTGAAAAGCGCTGCCCGGCAGGTACACCCAGTGGTAGGGAATGTCGAGACGCTTGCGCAACGCCACGGCGACCGTGATCAACGCACGGTGCTTCAGGGTCGCGGCGATGGCCCCGATGCGCTTCGGCGGAGCGGGCTCCAAGGCCGACACCAGGGCGTGCAGGGGCATGCTCGAGAACACGGCGGGGCCCGTCGCAACCTCGCCGTTCTGCAACTCCACGGTCCAATTGCCACCCTCGGAGCGAACCTTGACGACCTGCGAGTTCAAGCACGGAGTGACTCCGGCCTGCACCAAGGCCGAGGCCGCAGCTTCCCAGAGTTGACCGGGACCCAGGACGGGGTACCGAAAGAGGTTGTCGTCGGCGGCGTCTCGAGTCTTGCGCGGCCGCCAATCGATCGGCCTGATGCGTTGGGCGGCCCAATCGCTTGCGATGTCGTCGGGGCTGGCCAGCCAGGTCTTGCGGACGTAGCCGGCGAAGAACAGCTGGTACCAGTACCGCCCGAACTCCCTTGTCCCCCATTGCGCAAAGCTCGCCGCCGCATCGGCGGACTCGCCGCCGTGGAGCATCCTGGACCACCCGAGACTGCCAA
>JAHFVB010000568.1:0-2696 GCA_023264755.1 Mycobacterium sp.
TGCAGGTAGCCGTTCCAGCCGACCAGGACCGCGGCCAGACCGACGAAACTGTGCAGCAGTGCAATCAGCTCGGGCATGCCCGTCATCTCGACGTTGCGGGCGAGTGTGAGGCCGATGGCGGCGCCGAGGACGACTGCGACCACCAGCAGCACGGCACCGAGGCTGTCGACGCCGGTCTTCATGGTCAGCACGATGGTCGCGGTCAGCGCGACAGCCATGCCGAGGATGCCGAAGTAGTTGCCGAGCTTGGCGGACTCGTGCCGGGAAAGCCCCGCGAGCGCGAGCACGAAGAGCAGGGCAGCGACCAGAAATGCGGCAACGGAGGCCGCGAAGATGTTCATGCCGGTTAGCTCCTGGAGAACATGGCGAGCATGCGACGTGTAACCGCGAACCCGCCGAAGATGTTGATGCTGGCGAGCAGAATGGCCACGAACGAGATGACCGTAATTGCGTTGTCTCCCTTGCCGATCTGCAGCAGGGCGCCCACGACGATGATCCCCGAGATCGCGTTGGTCACTGACATGAGCGGAGTGTGAAGTGCATGGTGGACGTGTCCGATCACGTAGTAGCCGATCACGATGGCCAGCGCGAACACCGTCAGGTTCAGCTGCAGCTGCCCGGGCGCCAGGCCGGTCATCAGGAATAGGGCCGCAGCCGCTGCTGAGACGATGCCAAACCGCTTGCCCGGACCCATTGGTGTCTTCGGTTCGGCGGCAGGGGTGATTGCCGCCGGCGCTCCTTGCGGTGCGGCCGAGACTTGCACCGGCGGCGGTGGCCAGGTCGATTCGCCGTCGCGCACGACGGTGATGCCGCGCTGCACGACGTCGTCGAAGTCGAGAACAAGTTCGCCGTCTTTACCGGGCGTCAGCAGCTTGAAGAGGTTGACGATGTTGGTGCCGTACAGCTGCGAGGTCTGGGCAGCGAGGCGGCCCGCGAGGTCGGTGTAACCGAGGATGGTCACGCCGTTGTCGGTGACGATGCGCTCGCCGGTCTTTGTCAGCGCGGCGTTGCCGCCGTTGGCCGCGGCCATATCGACGATCACCGAGCCGTTGCGCATGGCGGCGATGGTCTGCGCGGTGATCAGCTTCGGGGCGGGGCGCCCCGGGATCAGCGCGGTGGTGATGACGATGTCGGCTGCGCGGGCTTCTTCGGCGTACATCGCCGCGGTGGCGGCCTCCTGCTCAGCGGTCATCTCCTTGGCGTAGCCGTCGGTGCTGACCTCAGCCTCGAAGTCGACCTTGACGAACTGCGCGCCCATCGACTCGACCTGCTCGGCGACCTCCGGTCGCACGTCGAAGGCGCGCACGATCGCGCCCATCGCGGATGCCGCGCCGATCGCGGCCAGCCCCGCCACGCCCGCACCGACGACGAAGACCCGCGCGGGCGGGATCTTGCCGGCCGCGGTGACCTGGCCGGTGAACATCCGGCCGAACTCGTTGGCAGCCTCGACCACGGCGCGGTAGCCCGCTACGTTTGCCATCGAGGACAGCACATCCATCGATTGCGCGCGTGAGATCCGCGGAACGGCGTCCATCGACAGCGCGGTGATCGGGCGTCGCGCCAGGTCCGCGACGATTTCCTCATCCAGCCGCGGGTTCAGCATCGCGATCAGCGTGGCACCCGACATCAGCCGGTCCCGCTGGGCGGGCGTCGGCGGATTCACCCCGATGACCACGTCCGCCGTCAAGGGGTCGCCCAACCCGGCGCCCGCCCCGGCGTACGCGTCGTCGGTGAAGCTGGCCGATTCTCCGGCGCCAGGCTCGACCATCACCTCGTAGCCGAGTTTTTGCAAAGCGGCGACGGTGGTCGGCGTCGCGGCAACCCGCGTCTCGCCCGCGCGTGCCTCCTTGAGCACTCCCACGATCACTGTGCCGCCACCTTGAGGTCGACGATCCCGGCGAGGGCGGCGCGGTGCGCGCCGGCGGTACCGAAGGCGATCTGATCGGCCTTCGCCTTCTTCGTCCAGAGCGGTCGAAGGAAGCGCTGCTTCTGCTCGTCCGTGCCGCAGGCCAGAATGGTGGGGGCGGCCATGCCCAGACCGATGCCGTTGCTCGTTGGATGGTTGGAGGGCGCACCTGCCTCCTCGAACAACCGATCCACCTCGGGCTGAAGGGTTGGTGAAAGTCCCTGCCCACCAAGGCCCTTCGGGTAGCCGACCCACGCCAGCCCGGCGTCGAACCGGGCCCGCAAGAACTCGAGCCGATCCGCTGTGGCCGGGTCGTGTACGGCGAGGAACGCCTCCACCTGCTGCCGCACGTCGATTATGATCGCGCCTCCTTCAGTGCGTCGAGGCCCGCGTCCAGCAGCGGGTAAACCGTCTCGCCGATCCGGTCGAAGCCGCCGCCGATGGTCTGGCCGTGTAGGTAGCGGTAGTGGATGCCTTCCGAGATCGCGGCGAGTTTGAAGGCCGCGAGGCCGAGGTAGAAGCCGAAGCCGGAGAGGTCGCGGTCGCTGCCGCGCGAATACCGCTCGATGACCGCGCGCTCGTCGAGGAATCCGGGTGCCGCCGACACGTCGCTCGCCGAGTCGTCGCCCTCACCTACAGGTGCGCCGTGACGGAAGTAGGTGAGCATCAGCGCCAGGTCTGTCAGCGGGTCGCCGAGGGTGGCCATCTCCCAGTCGAGGACGGCGGTCACCTGATCGGCCTCGTCGACCAACACGTTGTCGAGCCGGAAGTCACCGTGCACGATGCCGGA
>JAHFVB010000568.1:2706-3140 GCA_023264755.1 Mycobacterium sp.
CTGCGGTATAGCTCGTCGGCGGCCGGCAGGTCCCGGGTGTACGAGGCGTCGAGCTGCTTCTTCCAGCGGGCAACCTGGCGACCGAGGAACCCTTCGGGGCGGCCGAAGTCGCCGAGGCCGACCGACGCCGGCTCCACCGCGTGCAGCGCGGCGAGCGTGTCGACGAGGCGTTCGGAGATGGCGCGGGTTCGCGCGGGCCCGAGCAGTTCGAGCTCCGCGGCGCGGCGGTAGGGCGTACCGGCGCACCGCGCCATGACGTAGAAGTCGGCTCCCAGCACCGCGGGATCGGTGCACAGCGCGAAGGTCCGCGGGACCGGCACCCCGGTGTCCTTGAGCGCTGACATGACGCGGTACTCGCGGCCCATGTCGTGGGCGGTCGCGAGCACGTGGCCCAGCGGCGGCCGTCGGACGATCCACTCCTGCGCGCCGTCGGT
>JAHFVB010000168.1 GCA_023264755.1 Mycobacterium sp.
AGGCGTGGTTCGATGCGCACATCGAGCAGACCATCGGATCGTCGTTGCTGAGCCGCTACGGCACGCTCGACGAACAGGCTGCCGCAATCTGCTTCCTGGCCTCCGACGAAGCGTCCTACATCACCGGCACCGTCCTACCCGTGGCCGGAGGCGACCTCGGCTGATCCGTCGGGCGCAGCCTGCCGGGCGACTAGCATCTGTGGGGTGGCGTCACCGTCCTCCTCGTCGCGTCGCCTGCCCAGCATGGTGGCGTGGGCCGGCCGCGACGACGAACTGACGCAGTTGACGCGGCTGTGCGCGAAGACGGCTGAGCGCACCGGCCTCGTCGCGGTGACCGGAGCCTCCGGAATCGGTAAGACCGCGCTACTGCGAGCGCTCGGTGAACGCGTCCCGGAAGCACTGTGGGCCCAGGCGACGCCCTGGGAGACGGATCGGCCCGGCGCGGTACTGGCGCAGCTGCTACAGGTGCACCCCGACGCCGACTCCGCGACCGGTACAACGCCATTGGCCGACCGCATCCGCACCACCGACATCCGAGTGCTCATCATCGACGATGTCGAATACGCCGATGAACGGTCACTCCAGGCACTTTCGACGCTGTTGCGGTTCGAGCGCGACCTCGCACTCGTGGTGGTGGCAGGAAGATCGGTCCCGCAGCTGTTGACCGATCTGGTCTCGACCGAGCTTTGGTTGAACGGGTTGAGTACCCACGACGTCGCCGCGCTCGCCGCGCGACGCGGCCACACCCTGCACCCCGCCATGGCAGGAATTCTGACGGCGCACACGGCCGGCAACCCCCGCGACGTCGTGGCCCTGCTCGACGAGGTGCCGGCACAGGTGTGGTCGCACCCGAAGGCCGCACTGCCGGCGCCGGCTCACGTGACCGAAACCGTCCGTACGCAATTGGCACGTTGCGACGATGCGGGTCGCGCACTCGTGGAGGCGCTGGCGATCCTCGGCGAGGAGGCCACGCTGGCCGAGGCCACCACGCTGGCGGGCCTGGACCAGCCATTGGCCGCGGTCGACATTGCGCTGGCGGCCGGGCTGCTCATCGCAACCGGGCCGATCGAACCGCAGCTGCGCGACCCGCTGAGCCGGTCGGCCGTCGTCGACCTGATGGGTCGACAGCGCGCCGCCGAACACCATCGCCGCGCAGCGGAAGTCGTCACCGATCCGGTGCGTGCGCTCGGGCACCGGGTGGCGGCGACCTCGACCTTCGACGCCGAACTCGCCGACGACATCGATCGGTTGGCCCGCACCCTCGCAACCGAGGGCTCGTGGTCGCAGGCCGCAAAGCTGTTCCGTGACGCGGCCCGGTTGACCGCCGACGAACTGTTGCACGACGAACGTCTGATTCGTTCCGTCGATGCGCTGGTCGCCGCCGGTGACTGCCTGGCTGCAGGCGATCAGGTCCCGGTGGTGGAGAGTTTGCGGGAGACTCCGCTGCGCAACGCCGTGCTCGCCTATCTGGCGATACTGCGGGGGCGGGCCACGGAGGCGCAGCTCCGGCTGGCCCGGGCCTGGGACATCGTCAACTCCGAACGCGATCCGGACACGGCCGCTCTGATCGCGCAGCGTCACGTGCTGGACGCGTTGGTACGTTGTCGCGGCGCCGAGGTCGTCGGGTGGGCCGACCGGGCGCTGCAACTGGCCGACGGCGACTCCCCCGCCGCAATCGAAGCCGCCGCGATCAAGGGGCTTGGACTGCTGGCGGCCGGCCATCCGCGCCGCGCGGCGGCCGCATACGACGAACTCAACGCCCGGGTTCGGCATGGCGCGCAAGCGCAGCGGGTGATCATGGGACGCGGCTGGGTGCAGTTGATCCGCGACGACGTCGACGGCGCCCGGTCCAGTCTGGAAAGCGCGATAGCCGCCGCCGGACTCGGCGGATCGACTCGAATTACGTTGTGGGCGTCGGCATGGCTGGCGCGAGTTCAGTTCGCGACCGGCGAGTGGGACAAGGCGATGGCAAGCGTCGAGCGCGGTCGCGCGCTGGCCGACCGCAGTGGGATCGTGCTCGTCACGCCGCTGTTGGAATGGACGGCGGCGCAGATTGCGGCCTTGCGAGGCGATTGGGCGACCGCCGCTGCGGCCGCGCGTAGTTCGAGTGCGCTCACCGGTGACTACGAAATGATGGTGATTCCAACCATTCTCGCCCGCGCCCAGATTGCCGAAGCGGAGGCCGACTACGCGAAGGTCTTGCGCATGGCGCAACCGTTGACCCGGATGGCTGCCGGAACGTCACTTCAGGAACCCGGCTATTGGCCGTGGCCGGACCTGATGGCCAACGCACTGGTGATGGACGGCCAACTGGACGCCGCCGACGCGTTCCTACGACCACACGAGCAGCGGGCCCATGCGCGCGGGCACCGGTCGGCCCAGGCCCGCCTCGGATACGCGCGCGGGCGCTGGCACGGCGCCATTGGAGACGTGGCCGCAGCACGGCTTTCCTTCGAGACGTCCTTGCAACTGCTGCAAGGACTGCCGTTGCGCTACGACACGGCACGGGTGAACTTCGCCTACGGTCAAACCCTGCGGCGCGCGGGGAAGCGCAGAGAGGCCGACACGATCATCGGAACCGCGCGCGAACTCTTCCTCTCGTTGGGCGCGACGACCTATGTCACCCGCTGCGATCGCGAACTCAAAGCCGGCGGACTCCATCACGTCCGGGGGGAACGTGACGGGACGAGTCTGACCCCCCAGGAAGAGGCGGTGTCCGCCTTGGTTGCTCAGGGCTTGTCCAATCGCGAAGTAGCCGCCGAGCTCTACGTTTCCCCGAAGACCGTGCAGTACCACCTGACCCGCATCTACGCCAAGCTCGGCGTGCGGTCGCGATCCGAACTGGCGGCGTTACGCAGCTGAGCCGGCGCGCCGCCCATCGGTCAGCGCACCTGCGGTCTTGGCCACGACCTCGTCGTACTCGACGCCCGGAGCCAATTCGACCACCCGGAATCCGTCGCCGACGACGTCGAAGACGCCCAACTCGGTGATCACCCGGCTGACCACGGCCCTGCCGGTCAGTGGTAGGTCGCATTCGGCAACCAGTTTGGGCGCACCGGATTTGGCGACGTGATCCATCAGCACGAGCACGCGGCCAGCACCGTTCACCAGATCCATCGCGCCGCCCATGCCCTTGACCATCGAGCCGGGCACCATCCAGTTGGCGAGGTCGCCGTTGCCCGCGACCTGCATGCCACCCAGTATCGCCACGTCGACGTGCCCACCGCGGATCATCGCGAAGCTAGTGGCCGAATCGAAGTACGATGCGCCTGCGACGACCGATACGGTCTGCTTTCCGGCGTTCACCAGATCCGGGTCCACCTCGTCGTCGTATGGGAACGGCCCGACGCCCAGGATGCCATTCTCGGCGTGCAGCGTGACGTTCGAACCGTCCGGAAGGTGATCCGGGATCAGGGTGGGCAGCCCGATGCCCAGGTTCACGTAGTCACCGTCGCCCAACTCGCGCGCTGCCCTGGCGGCCATGTCGGCTCGGGACCAACTCATCGCGTCTGCTCCAGACTCTGCGCCGGCCGCGGCCGGGTGGTGCGCTTCTCGATACCCTTGCGCGCGGCCTGCTCCGGGGTGAGTGCGACGATTCGTTTGACGAAGATCCCCGGCAGGTGAACGTCGTCGGGGTGCAGTTCACCGACCTCGACGACGTGTTCGGCCTCCACGACCGTGATGCGACCGGCCATCGCCGCCGGTGGATTGAAATTCCTTGCTGCAGCATGGAAGACGCAGTTGCCGGCTTTGTCGGCGACGGCGGCGCGGACCAACGCATAGTCGGTGACGATCGACTCCTCCAGGAGCATCTCCCGCCCGCCGAATACGCGCACCTCCTTGGGCGGAGACGCCAGCGCAACGCTGCCGTCCGGGTGATACCGCCACGGCAGACCGCCTTCGGCGACCAAGGTACCGACACCCGTCGGAGTGAAGAACGCCCCGATGCCACTGCCGCCGGCGCGCAACCGTTCGGCAAGGGTGCCCTGCGGTGTCAGTTCCACCGTCAGCTCCCCCTTGAGGTATTGGCGAGCGAACTCCCTGTTCTCCCCGACGTACGAGGCGATCACGCGGGATATCCTGCGTGCCTCCAACAGCAGACCGAGTCCCGCTCCGTCGACCCCGCAGTTGTTGCTCACGATCGTCAGGTCGCCGGCCCCCTGGACCAACAGCGCCTCGATGAGAAACCATGGGATGCCGGCCAGCCCGAACCCGCCGACCGCGATGCTGGCGCCATCCGGGATGTCCGCGACGGCTTCCGCGGGCGTCCCGGCGACCTTGTCGAGGCTCATGACTGCTCCAGGTGGGTGATGAGGGCCGGGGTGACGATGCCGGGTCGTTCGACGTTGGCCAGGTGGGCGGCGCGCTCGACGACCAGCAGCTGCGCGTCCGGAATGGCGGCGGCGAGCTCTTCGAGTTTGGCCGGCGGAGTGGCCGGGTCGGCTGCGCCGGCGAGGGCCAGAGTAGGAGCAGTGATCGACGAAAGCTCCTGCCGGAGATCGAGTTCGGCGATGGCCTCGCAGCAGCCGGCATACCCTTCGGGGGGCGTGGCAGCCACCATGGCTTCATGGGCGGCGCGCACCTCGGGGTGCGTGTCGAGGTAGTCGGCGGTGAACCACCGCTCGACGACGGCCGCAGCCACCGCGACGCTGCCTTCGGCGCGCACGGTCGCAGCGCGGTCGACCCAGGCGCTGGCCGGGGGCAGCTGGGCACCGGTGCACATCAAGACGACCCGGTCGACGCGAGCGGGGTTGCGCGCGGCCAGTCGCATCGCGGTCATGCCCCCCAGCGATAGCCCGACCACGTGGGCGCGCTCGATGCCGAGCCCGTCGAGCAGCGCCACTACGTCGTCGGCCAGGTCGTCGATGGAGTACGGCCCCTGCGGAACCGGCGACTCACCATGCCCGCGCGTGTCATAGCGCACCACCAGGAACCGCTCGTTGAGCGCGTCGAGTTGAGCATCCCACATCCGGTGTGTGGAGCCCAACGAGTTGGACAGCACCACAGCAGGCGCACCCGTGGTTCCGGAGACCACGGCGTGGACGTCAACCGCACTCATCGGACGACCTCGAACACCGCGGCGAGACCCTGGCCACCGCCGATGCACATGGTCTCCAGTACGAAGCGGGCATCGCGGCGGTGCGCCTCGTAGGCTGCCGTCGCCAGAATGCGCGCGCCGGTCGCCCCGATGGGGTGGCCCAACGAGATGCCGGATCCGTTGGGATTCAAGCGATCGTCGAGCGGGTCGACCTTCCACTCCGCAAGTACCGCGAGCACCTGCGCGGCGAACGCCTCGTTGAGTTCGATGAGGTCGACGTCGGAGAGGGTCAGTCCGGCGCGCTCCAGCGCGGCTGCGGTGGCGTTCACGGGACCGATGCCCATGACCTCCGGTCGGCACCCGGTGACCGCCCACGAGCGCAACGCCAGCATCGGGGTCAGCCCGTGCCTGTCGGCTTCGGTACGACTGGTGACGACGCACATGGCGGCCCCGTCGTTCTGCCCCGACGCGTTGCCCGCGGTGACCGTCGACTCGGGGTCGACGGCGGAACGCATCGGGCTCAGGGACGAAAGCTTCTCCAGGCTCAGGTCGGCGCGGGGATGCTCGTCGCGGTCGACGACGACGTCGGGTCGACCGCGCTTTCCGGGCATGGTCACCGGCACCAGTTCCTCGGCGAAACGTCCCGCGCCGTGAGCGGCGACGGCGCGCTGGTGGGAGCGCAGCGACAGTTCGTCCTGCTCCTCGCGGCCGATTCCATACTCGCGGCGCAGGTGCTCCGCGGTCTCGATCATTCCGCCCGCAATCGGATGGCTTCTGCCGCCAGCGGTTTCGCGAGCGCGGTCCAGTCGGTCCAGGAGCGCCACCCCACCTTGACGCACGCCGGTGCGCAGGCCCAGTGCGTAGTGCTCGACGTTGGACATCGACTCCGCACCACCGGCCACGACGACGCGGGCGGCCCCGGTGGCGACCTGACCGGCCGCGTAGAGCACGGCCTGCAGGCCAGACCCGCAGCGCCGGTCGAGCTGCAGCCCGGGCACCCCAGTCCCCAGTCCCGCGTCCAGCGCTGCGATCCGACCGATCGCCGGCGCCTCACCATTGGCGTAGCCGTTGCCCAGTATCACGTCGTCGACGTCGCCCTCCCCAAGTCCGGTGCGAGCCACCAGTTCGCGCAACGTCAGGGTGGCCAGCTCGGCTGCCGTGAGCGCGCCCAGCGCGCCGCCCATCCGGCCGACCGGGGTGCGCAGCGGCTGGCAGATGACGACGTCCATGGGTTCGACCGTAGGGCCGCGTCACGATACTGTGAAATACATAGATTCCCACTATTGAGATGTATAGAGTCTTAATAATGGAACTGCGTCACCTGCGATACTTTCGAGCCGTCGCGGAGGAACTGCACTTCGGCCGCGCAGCCGAGCGCTTGCACATCGCACAACCGCCACTCTCCCAACAGATTCGGCAGCTGGAGCGCGAACTCGAGGTCAGCCTCTTCGCGCGGAGTACCCGCAAGGTCGAACTGACCCCCGCCGGCGAGGCTTACCTCGAGCGCGCCATCGCCGTCCTCGATGCCGTCGACGACGCCGGGCACCAGGCCCGGCGCGTTGCGCAAGGCCTCGAGGGCCGGCTGACCATCGGGTGCGTGGGTTCGGCGACGTACTCCATACTCCCGCGACTGGTACGCGCCCTACGTGACGAGTTGCCACTCGTCGAGATCAGCATTCGCGGCGAGCTGCTTGCCCCCGCGCAGCTGGACGCGCTCCTGGCCGGTGACATCGACATCGCCGTGCTGCGCCCTCCGGTCGACCACCCCGACATCCGACACGAAGTGGTGCGCCGAGATCGACTGATGGTCGCACTACCGGCGGACCACTCGCTCGCGGGCCGCGCTCGGCTCCGTCTGGGCGACTTGCGCAACGAGGACTTCATCGCCCATGCGGGGCGGGGCCGTTCGGTGATGGGTGGGGTACTGACCGCAATCTGCGCCGACGCCGGTTTCGCCCCTCGGATTCGCCACGAGGTCGCGGAGACCTCCACTCTGGTGACGCTCGTCGCGGCCGGCCTCGGCGTGGCAGTCGTGCCCGCCCCCACCGCCGATCTCGACATCCTCGGAGTCACCTACCGCCACTTGGAACCGGCTTCCTTGGGAGTGGACTTGGTCGCAGCCCGGTTGACGGCCGGGGAAAGGCCGGCCGTCGAGCGCGCGCTCGAGGTGCTCCGCAGCCTTGCACATTAGCGCTCCGTAGCCTGGCGCATCAGGTCGTGGCCGGCCGAAGGCCGTCAGGGCTGCGCAGGCAACGGCGGTTGCTTGGCCAACTCGTCGAACGCCGGATCTTCACCCTCCCCCGGCGGTGAGGGCCAGGTCGGCAGGTAGATCGTGGGGCGATAGTCCTCGGTTGGATTGTCCACCTGCGCAACGCAACCCACTCCGTACTTGGTGTCGGTCGGGAGGCCACCATGCTGGGTGCAGCACGTGGTGGCGATCGCATCCAGGTTCTGGTCGGGCCCGGGACTCGCAGTCAGGGTGCACGTGGAGTACCCCTGCTCGTCGAACTTCGGCGACGCCTGCGCAAGCCCAGGACCGCCCAACGCCAGCATGACGAGGGTCGCAGCCAGCCCCCGGGAACCTCGAACCAGGAAGATGCCGCCCATGGGCTCCGAACCTAGTTCACGGCGGCCGCAGTGAACGGAGGCGGGCCCACAGTCGCCAATCGCTTCCGTTCTCGCGGGTGAGCGATCCGAACCCTCCATTCGGATGATGGTGCCCCACCGCACCCGGTAGTTGACTGAGCCCAACCCGAAACGGAGGCGCTGAGCGACCATGGATATCGCGCACTTTCACATGTTCATCAACGGCAAGCACGTGGATTCCGACGAGGTCGACGAGATCCGTGACCCCGCCACCGAAGAGGTTTACGCCACGATTGCCCGCGGCACCGTCGAGCACGCCGACGCCGCCGTCTCCGCCGCGCGCGCAGCCTTCGAGTCCGGATCGTGGTCGCGGCGCACACCAGCCGACCGGGCTCAGGTGTTGACCGCAGTCGCCGATCGCCTCGGCCAGGAGCTCGACGAACTCGTCGAACTCGAGATCCACGCCAACGGGGCCACCGTGCGTCAGGCGACCGGCTTCCACGTCGGCTACGCCGCCCCGCACTTCCTCCACTTCGCGGAGTTGGCCGCGACCTATCAGTGGGAACGACAGGTGACGACGCAGGCCTATCCCACGCTGTCGACCAACATCATCCGGCGCGAGCCACTGGGAGTCTGCGCGGCGATCGTGCCGTGGAACTTCCCACTGCTGCTGGGCATCTGGAAGATAGGTCCCGCATTGGCCGCAGGCAACTCCGTGGTCATCAAGCCCGATGAGAAGACGCCGCTGACGCTGCTGCGGTTGTGCGAGCTCGCCCAAGAATGCGGAGTGCCGGATGGAGTCATCAACCTGGTCACCGGCGCCGGCCCGGTGACCGGGGCCCGGCTCGCCGAACACCCCGACGTCGACAAGGTGGCCTTCACCGGTTCGACGCCGGTGGGTCGCGAGATCATGCGATTGGCCTCCAGCAGTGTCAAGAAGGTGTCGCTGGAACTCGGCGGCAAGGGAGCGCAAATATTGCTCGACGACGCCGACCTCGACGTGGCCGTCGACGGCGCCCTCTTTGCCTGCATGCTCTACTCCGGGCAGATCTGCGAATCCGGCACCCGACTGTTGGTGCCCGACGACATGTACGACCTCGTCGTCGACCGGCTCATCGATCGCGCGTCTTCGTTGAAGCTGGGCGACACCAGCGATTTCGATACCGACGTCGGGCCCGTCATCTCGGCCAAGCAGCGCGACCGGGTGCTGAGCTTCGTCGCAGGGGCCCGCGCTGCCGGAGCCAAGGTGGTGCTCGGTGGCGGCGTGCCGCCGGGCGAACAGTTCAGCCGGGGCTACTGGATCGAACCGACCATCATCACCGAGGTCACCAACGATATGGACGTCGCGCGCGAGGAGATCTTCGGTCCCGTCCTGTGCGTGCTGCGCTACACCGACGTCGCCGACGCCGTCGCACA
>JAHFVB010000569.1 GCA_023264755.1 Mycobacterium sp.
TGTACCTGCTGGGCACCGTGATCCTGAACTACCTGGCCTCCCTAGGCATCGGCGTCATCGTCTTCCAATGGATTCTCGGCTACCAAATCGCCTGGCCCGTACCGCTATTGGCGTTCATCATCCTCGTCGCCGTCGGCGCCGACTACAACATGCTCCTGGTGTCCCGGTTGCGCGAAGAATCCACGGCCAACCTGCGCGTCGGGGTCCTGCGCACCGTCGCCACCACCGGATCAGTCATCACCTCCGCCGGCCTGATCTTCGCCGCCAGCATGTTCGGCCTGATGATCGGCTCGGTGGCGATCATGTTCCAAGTCGGACTGATCATCGGCTGCGGACTGCTCCTGGTGCGTACCCTCACTGTCCGCCATCGCAACCCTGCTGGGTGAAGCCAGCTGGTGGCCACAAACGCCGTCACGGCGCCGGGCGCCCGTCACCGCGACCGCACCCCGAGAACCGGTCACCACGGCCTGAGCCAACGCCGGCCATACTGTTGCCAGAATCTACGTACCGTAGTCATTAGATACCAAGCTATTTCCGTGCCTGGAAGAAGTTTCTATCAACAGTTGTTACTAGCGATAGAATTCTCGGCGACGACATCCGCGAAGACTTGGACCTCGATTACCTCGACTTGCCATGGTCAGCCGAGTTCGTCGCCCCCGGCTACGTACTGGGCCCGTTCACGCGTGGATACCGGACGCTCAGCCGGGTCGACGGTAGCCCCGTGGCCGCCGCACGCGACGAAACCTTGAGTCTGGTCAAATTGGTTCCGCTGTCGCACTTCATGTCCCGTGACCTGGAGACGCTGAAACGGGCTTTCATTAGCCCGACGGGTGCGCCGCTGCTGGCCGCCGACGGCCGTTATCGACCGCTCTGACTTGCATGGCTCCCGTTTTGGGCACGTAGGTACCAACAACATTCTCCCGCAACGAATCAACGAATCGCTCGGAGCGCACGCCGATGCGCTCATGTCCACGGATCTGGTGGTTTTACCGTGTCGATGAATTGACGCTCGACACGCGTCACTTGCTTTAGGAGCAAGCGGGTCTTGATACCTGGGTAGATGCGCTGCTGCGCGATCGCGTCCAGCTGGGTGGTCATGTTCTCGTAATCGCTTGTGCTGCAATTCCCGCCGTGCAGTATCAGGTAGCACCGTATGTAGTCGATCCTGCTTTGGATGACGTTGATTTCCATAGCCGCGGACGGTAGGTCGATGCTCGACTTGCCGCAACTCACCTTTGCGGGGACAGTCGCGCTCACGAAGGTGAGTTGCGGCAGCGTGGGCGACTGTTCTACCGTGCGAAATTCGCCTGGAAAACCTACGGCGGTCAGTCGTCGGTGAGGTCGACGGTGCTGGCTTGGGTGCGCTGCAAGCCTTGGTTGTGGCCGCGAGTACGTAGCCAGTTGGCGTCCTGGTGCCGACGGTAGGCGGCCAGGTTTTCCGCACGGACGCGGTCGGCGTGCTCGAGCGCGCCGCGCAGTGGGCCGGTGAGGACGTCCGGGGTGACGCGACGCAGCTGGGCGATGACCGGATCAAGGTCGGGTGCGCCGGCGTGGCTGGTGGCCACCGACGGAGCGCTGGTCAGCGCGCGGGTCCAGGGCAGTTCGGCCGAGAGCAGTTTCATCATGCGGTCCGCTGGCTGTGGTGGCCAGGTGCGGGTACTGGTGTCGATGAGGATCAGTCCGGCATTGGCTTGTGCGGCGTGCTCAGCGAGGTCGGCGATCTGCTCGGGCTGGGCGGACTGGGCGTGGTCGATGATGATGAGGCCGCCGGCGGGCATGGCGCTGGCGCTGCCGCTGGTGAATTCCGCGTGGGCGTCGTCGATGGTGGTCGCGCCGTCGGCGAGGTTGTCGCGCTTTGCCGCTTCGGCTTGTTCCGCGGTGGGGCTGCACCACAATACTTTTCGGCCGGCGGCGGTAGCAGCGCTGTGCAGGATGTGCAGCGCTGTGGTGCGTTCGGCGTCGGGGTGTGCGTGCACGACGCTGACGGCGAACGGTAGTTCGGCGACGCTGCGCAGGGCCGCAGCAGTGGTATCGGAAGGTCCAGCGGTCGCGGTCGGGGCGATACGCAAGGCGCGGCTGCTCTGATGTTGTCCGGCGACATCAAGAGTCCGCATTTCTGTTGCTAGGGACGCACTTTGGGTGGCGACATGTTCGGCGGTCCGGGTTTCGGCGTCACCGAAAGCGGCGACGACGTTGCGCTCAGCGGCATCGAGGTGCTTGCGCACCAGCTGGGTGTCGTAGCGTGCTTGTTTGACCGATTCGAGGTCGCGGGCGTGCAGCTCGGCGACGAACGTGTCGACGTCGTGTCCGCTGATGATGTTCTGCGAGCCTCCGGCGGCCTCAGCGCGGGCGGCGTGCGCGGCGGCCAGTTGCGGCTGGTAGCGCTTGGCCGGTGTGGTGGTGCCCAGCCGCATTGCGGCGAGCTCGACCATGCCGCGAGCGGAGGTGATGTCGAGTTCGTCGGCGTCGGGATCGGCGCGCACCGCGGCAAGCTGGTCGCGGGTCCAGTCGTGGAACTTGAGGTCGTCGTCGTATGCCTGGTCGGCGTCGGCCCATGCGGCGATGACCTCTTGCACGGCCATCAGGTAGGGACGGTCGGCGTCGGCCCGTGCCCGCATGGTGGTGATTTGCGTGGCGGCGGCGCGCATTGCCGGACCGCCGAAGATCGCGACGTCGCGTTCGAGGGCGGCCAGGGCGGCGGTGGCGGCGGCGTATTGGTCGCGGAGCAGATACACGTTGGACACCGCGACGGGGACGACGGGGACTGCGGGTCGGGTGCGCGGCAGATCATCGAAGGCGATCGCCGCGGCATCTGGGGCTGGGTGGTCGTGTTGGTCAAGCCAGTGCTCGATGTCGCTCTGGGACAGTGGTTCTGCGGACATGTCGATCCATGGGGCCTCGGGGTCGTGGGGGAGAAGCTCTTCCTCTTCCCGGGACATCGGTGGATGCTCGGGCAGGGCGGCGCCGGCGGGGTGGGGGGTGCACAGCAGGTCCACGGTGTAGGTGATCAGCCGGGCGTACTGGTAGGCCGCGATGGTGCGGTCGGGGTCTGCGTCGGCGAGCTGTTCGGCCGCGACGTGCAGCAGGTCCGTCGGCGTCCAGCGGCGCGGATCGGCGGCGGTGATCGCGGCAACCAA
>JAHFVB010000570.1 GCA_023264755.1 Mycobacterium sp.
CTCGATGATCGCCACCGACCCCATCCCCGAAGCGCTGTGGGCCGACATCGGGTGGGCCGGCCGCGAGACCGTCGGCGACACCGCGCACGGCTTCTTCTACGCACAACGCACCGTCGACGACCGCATTGCCATCGGCGGCCGCAGCGTGCCGTACCGCTACGCCTCGCGCACCGACGTCGAAGGACGGGTACCTGCGAAGACCATTCGCCTGCTCAGCGAGGTGCTGCACGACGTGCTGCCGCAGGTCCGCGACGTTCCGATCGCGCACGGCTGGTGCGGCGTGCTGGCCGTCCCCCGCGACTGGGAGTCCACGGTCACCCTCGACAAGGCGACGGGGCTGGGCTGGGCGGGCGGCTACGTCGGGCACGGCGTGACGGCCACCAACCTGGCCGGCCGCACGCTGGCCGACCTGGTGCTCGACCAGCAGACCCCGTTGACGGAACTGCCCTGGGTCGGGCACCGGTCGCGGCAGTGGGAGCCCGAACCGCTGAGGTGGCTCGGCGTGCGCGGGCTCTACCTCGCCTACAAGCTGGCCGACCGACTCGAGGCCGGTGGACGTGCGACGACCTCACCCGTCGCCAAGCTCGCCGACCGCATCACCGGTCGGCCCTGAGCACTCAGGACCCGGCTTCGGCCTTGGCCTTGAGCCGCTGCAGCGTCAGCTCGATGTGCTTGGCGTTGGCGCCCGTGCGGTCGCTGACGCCGGTGGAGAGCTCGGCCGGCTTGCGGATCCAGCCGGGCCGCCGATTCCAGGTGCTCTCGGTGACGGTGCAACCGGCCTCGGCCGGCTCGATGTCGTAGCGCCAGTGCGAGACGGGCACGACCCCGAACGTCTTGACGTCGAACGCGAACACCCGCCCCGGTTCGGCGTCGGTGACGGTGCAGGCGGTGGTCCACTTCTTGGCGCCGTTGGCGTTGCGGCCCTTGAAGGTGGCGCCCGGCTTGGCGCCGTCCCCCTTGTGCCAGTGCATTTCTTCGACTTCCTCGCCGAGTTCGGCCAGCGTCGGCAGGTCGGTAATCAGGGCATAGACCGCGGCGGGGTCGGCGGCGATGGTCACCGACGCTGCGGCGGAGGCGGGTCCGAGTTGGGTCATGGCGCGAATCGTAGCCAGTCGTGTTCGATTCCCGGGTCGCTACGCTCCAGCCCTCCGAGCCCACAGCCCTCCGAGCCCAGGAATCCTCCGAGCCCAGGAATCTCCGGCGGTCCCGCACCGTTGGGTCTTTCATGAGCGAGCGCGAGATCCGGGAACCGACCGCGGCACACCCGATCACCGTCGAACCCACCGGCAGGCACGTCACCGTCCGCGTGCGCGGCGCACTCGTCGCCGAGACCGACGCGGCCCTCACGCTGCAGGAGTCGACTTATCCCGCCGTCCAGTACGTCCCCCTGGCCGACGTGGTCACGAGCGCGCTGACGCGCAGCGAGACGACCACGTACTGCCCATACAAGGGCGACGCGAACTACTACCACGTGAGCGCGGCAGGCGAGACCGTCGACGACGTCATCTGGACCTACGAAACGCCGTACCCGGCGGTGGCGGCCATCGCGGGGCACGTCGCGTTCTACCCCGACAAGGCCGACGTCACCGTGGCCTAGCCTCGACGGGTGAGCAGTTCGGCGACCGTCGTGTTCGACGGTCCGGTCAGCCCGGCGACGACGCTCGCGCCGCTGCGCCGTGGGCCCGGCGACCCGTGCTACCAACTGCTCGACGGCGTCATCTGGAAGACCACCCTGATGCCCAGCGGCCCGGTGACCGCGCGCCTCGTAAAAGCGGCGCCCAACGCCGTCGACTGCGAGGCCTGGGGCGCTGGGGCCAGTGAATTCCTGGCTCGGCTGCCATCCTGGCTCGGCGCCGACGACGACCCAACGGGGTTCGCGCCGAGCGAACCCACCGTGGCCGCCGCGCTGCGCCAGGTGCCCCACCTGCGGCTCGGGCGCACCGGGTGCGTGCTGGAAGCGCTGGTTCCCGCCGTGCTCGAGCAGCGGGTGGCAGGCAAGGACGCCTTCCGCGCCTGGCGGTTGCTGGTCCAAGTTCGGCGCCCCTGCTCCTGGCCCGGCGCCCGAGCGCATGCGCGTTCCGCCGTCGGCCGACGTGTGGCGCCGCATCCCCTCCTGGGAGTTTCACCTGGCCAACGTCGACCCGGGTCGAGCCCGCACGCTGGTCGGCTGTGCTCAACGCGCGGATTCGCTGGAGCGGCTGACGACACGGCCGCCGGAGCAGGCGCGCACGGCCCTACAGTCGTTGCCCGGCGTAGGGGAGTGGACGGCCGCCGAGGTCGCCCAGCGCGCCTGGGGGGATGCCGATGCCATCTCGGTCGGCGACTACCACCTGTCCAACATGATCGGCTGCACTCTGCTGGGCCACCGCATCGACGACCCCGAGATGATCGAACTGTTGGAGCCGTTGCGTCCGCACCGACAGCGCGCTGTTCGCCTGCTCGAGGTCAGTGGGCTGGCTCGCAATCCGCGTTTCGGGGCGCGCCAGGCCATCCCCAACCTGCGCGCGTTGTAGCCGTCACGGTTAGCCCGTCGCCTTCCCGGGTAGCTCTGCAATGAGAGAGCCAAAGGAGGCACCCATGCCAGGATTCACCATTCCCGGAATGTCGGACAAGGACGGCCGCGAGGTCGCCGAGCTACTGCAGAAGCAGCTCAGCACATACAACGATCTGCACCTGACCCTCAAGCACGTGCACTGGAACGTTGTCGGACCCAACTTCATCGGCGTCCACGAGATGATCGATCCCCAGGTCGAACTGGTCCGCGGCTACGCCGACGAGGCCGCCGAACGCATCGCCGCCCTCGGCGTCTCACCGAAGGGCACTCCCGGCGCGATCCTCAAGGACCGCACGTGGGACGACTACTCGGTGGGGCGCGACACGGTGCTCGCGCACCTGGCGGCCCTCGACCTGGTCTACACCGGGGTCAACGAGGACACCCGCAAGGCCATCCATCGCCTGGAAGATCTCGACCCGGTGTCGCAGGACATGCTGATCGGGCACGCGGGGGAGCTGGAGAAGTTCCAGTGGTTCGTCCGTGCGCATCTGGAGAGCGCAGGCGGAGAGTTGTCCAACGCGGGCACCACGACGGAGAAGTCGGCCGCCCGAAGCGCGAAGAAGAAGTCCGCCGC
>JAHFVB010000169.1:0-7788 GCA_023264755.1 Mycobacterium sp.
TTCATCAGGGTGGGCGAGTTCGGCAGGAAGTCGAGGTTGCGTAGCAGCGTCGAGAAGCGCTCTGCCCACTGTGCCGCCGAGCCGGGCTGATAGTCGTCCTCGGCGGCCGCGACGCAGCGCGCCGCGCGGTCCATCAGCTGCCCGGTCGACTCGGTCGGCCGGCCCTGCTCGTCGCGCAGCAGGTAGCGTTCCCGCAGCACCGTCACCGCAGCCAGGCTTAGTTTCAGCTCGTCCGGTACCCCGAGCAATGCCTTCGCCGTGCGTATTTCGGCGTGGCTCTGCCGGTAGATGATGTAGGCCCGGGCCACGTCGTCGAGCCCGGCTTCGCCCAGCCGCCCCGCCACGAGATCCCGAATCTCCTCGACGGAGGCCAGGCTCGGGCCCAATGCGTCGGCGACCGTCCTGGCCACCGTGCCGGGCATGTCCGGGTCGTCATGGGCGACCTCTCGGGCGGCTCGCTCGACCGCGGCTTCGATCCGTTTGACGTCGAAGGGCACCAGCGTCCCATCCCGACGCCGGACCTGTGCCGGCCACCGGGCCATCGCCGCCGACTTCATCGTCGGAGCTCGAAAGCTCTACTCGCCCGGGCCGTGGTGGATCGCCGACTTCATCGCCCCGAACCGATGTAGCGCTCGCTCGTCGGCGGCCGCCTGTTCCGCTGCCGTCACGACGACGGCATCCGAGCCAGGAAAGATCGTCGACACATGATCGGTCTCCAGCCACCGCACCACATATGGCGGGGAACCATCGGCCGAGTGCACCTCGGTGATCAGCCCCCGCTGGTCCGGTTCGTCGATCGTCGCGCCCTTGACCACCAACCAGTCACCAGCCTTCGCCTTCATGAACAACCCCTTTCCCTCACCTCCAATCGCACGCATCCGGCGCGTCGGCGGGTAGGGCAGCAGGCCACCAAGCGCCATGGCCAAAGGTCCCTTACCCCTTTTGGCCGTACGCTTCTCGGCTGGGGGCTACGGCAGCGCCACGCCGAGTTCTTGGGCGAACACCTCGATCATGTGTTGTACGCCAATCTCGTTGCGGCCGATGATCATGTGATCGTGCTGACCGTGACGGACGCCTTCGCCACATTGCGGCAGCATGGCGAAGTCCTCGTCGACGACCGCCGCGTGCACGCTGGAGAACACCTGGTCGTATAGGGCGCGCTGCTCGTCATTGGTTGCCGGAATCCGCCCCATCCAACTGTGCCGCACCGAGCAACGGGTGGGCTCTCCGGCCGGCAGGATGTCGATGACCTCGACGCCGACCGGGCTGTTGGCCAAGATCAGGTTGGGATAGATCCAGTAGATGACGCCCATGTTCTGACTCGGATCCCACGAGCCGGTGGGATCGTCGGCCAGGTTGGTGACCCACGTGAAGGGAAACCCAATGCGGTGGTGCTTGCCGAACTCGTCGTAGACCCCGGTGTTGGGCAAGGTGTTCTGTCCAATCACGCTCTGCCCGTGCACGAATGGAAAGTGATAGCCCTCGGCAAACGCCTCGAGCGCTCCCTTCCAGGAGACCTGGGACTGGAATTCCTTGTCCGTGTGGTATCCGTAGGACGCATAGTTCCACGCTTCGAGTTCTGGTCCCATCGCCCCCAGGTGTGCCTCGACGTCGATGGTCGCGTCGGCGGTCAGCACGGCCCAGATGAATCCGTGGCGCTCCTCGTTGGGGAGTTCGACCAGGCCGTAGTCGGCCTTGTTCATGGAATCGAATCCAGCCTTGCCCGGTACCTGGAACAGCTCACCGGTATTGCGATAGGTCCACGCGTGGTACGGGCACACGAACCGCGAGGCGTTGCCCGATCCGCAGGCCGGAATGGCACCGCGGTGGCGGCAGTAGTTCAACAAGACGTGACTCTTGCCGTGCCGGTCACGCGTAACCAATAGCGAGTCCCCGAGCACCGAGCGCACGACGTAGTCGTTGGCGTTGGGTAGCTGCGCGGACGGAACGATGGCCAACGGCACCCGGCGCAGGAGCTGGGATTGCTCGAACTCGGTGATCTTCGGATCGCGGTAGTAGTGCAGCGGCACCCGCAATTCCCGGAGGGCCAGGTCGGTGGTCTTGTCCATCGCGTGACGCAGCGCGCGCCGCGTCAATTCCTCATCGTGGCCGTTGACCGGACCATCGACGACAGCCGTCATGGAGCTCTCCTCGTGTTGCGCGGTATGACGAGACCATACAGTGAACATCATATGTATGGTCAAGTATCGGTTGGGTCGGGATGACACGATGCGGTGATGCGTAGACACGGCTGGGCGGGCAACATCCCCGTCGACGACGACGAGGCCGTGCACCGCATCGTGGCAGCCGCCCGGTCCTCGATCGACGCCCGCGGCACGGTGAGCATTTCCGAGGTCGCGACCGAGCTGGGGATCACTCGCCAGACGGTGTACCGCTACTTCCCCACCCTGGACGCGCTGCTGACGAGTACCGCGATATCGGCCGTCGACGGCTTCCTCGATCGGCTCGCCGAAGAGCTGGCCTCCATCACCGACCCCACCTCCGCAGTCATCGAGGGCATCGCCTACACCCTTGAGCAGTTACACGACGACCGCTACCTCGGGTTGGTCGTACGACCCGGTAAGGCAAGCGCTTTCGCCGCCGGAGTCACCTCGGACGTAGCGCTGTCCTTCGGGCGCGCGATCCTGCAGCGCTTCAACGTCGATTGGACCGAGGCGGGCTTCAGTGGCCAGCGCCTCGACGAACTCGTCGAGTTCATGCTGCGTACCCTGCAGTCGTTCATCCTCGACCCCGGAGGTCCCGCTCGTCACGGAGCCGACCTTCGCGCGTTCCTCCAGCGTTGGATCGCGCCGGCCATCGCACGAAATTGCCCCGAGCCCCACTCGCGGCCGTCGTAGCGGTGCACATCGCCGGAAACCCCATCCGAAAAAGTGAGGGAGCCGTGGTCGCTCAGCCCTCCTAGCAGTTGAACGAGGCCCGCCACGGGCCGCGACAACTCGAAGGAGCACACCATGAGCACCGCCAACACGACGTCCTCAACCCGTCGGATCACGGCAGCTGCCGTAATGGTCGCCGCTGCCGGGGCCCTCGCCCTTGGTGGCGTCGGCGCCGCGGCCACCGCCAACGCCAAACCGATCGTCACCGACCCCGCACCCGGTGTGCCGAGCGTTCCACTTGCCCCCAGCGGCGGCGAGTCCTACGCCGCCATCGCGTTCTCGCCCGTCACCGGAACCTGGGCGAGCTTCACCAACGCCTCGTCATTCCTCGACGCTTCCGTCGGTGCAGTGGATGCCTGCCACCAGGCCGGGGGCGGCGGCCTCTGCATGCTTACCGGCTCGACCCAAGTCGTGGGCGGAGGCGCCAGCTGCGTCGCGCTCGCAGTCGACCCGGTGCACTGGGCGCTCTGGCATAGCGGAGTGGGGCCGACGCAGCTCAGCTCCATGACCGCCGCCCTGGACGGAAGGGACCGGCGCATCGCGACGACGACCTGCACGACCGTCGGCGGCTCACCGAACCTGTCCTTCACCGGCCAGGTGAATCAGCTGGCCGACTCATAGCGGTCACCGTGCCAGGCCCAGTGCGGTGGCTCGAAAAGGGATGGCCATCAGGACGTCTGGGCCGAGAGGGCCGCCTCGATCGCAGCGCCGTCAACCCAATTACCGTGGAATCCCATTGGCACACGCTGATTGAGCTTTACCCGAGCGATCGGATCGGCGTCGAAGTGCAATGCGTCATGAATCAGCAGTTCCGACAATCGGGTAGCCGGGTCCCACCACAGCGACATCAACCAGCCGTCGTCCTCACTGCTGGCCGATTCACGTGGGACGAAGGTCGGCTCCGATGGTGAGACGAGTCCGTCGGCAACGATTGTCGACGTGTGGTTGCCCCGGAAATCGTGTTTGGCAAGACCGTCGGTGAGCCACTCGTCACGGCCGCGGGTCGTGGCGTAGTAGCCGAACCGGTGCTCGCGCAGCGCGTAATCGTCGTTGATCCGCGGGAACTCGCCCAACACGTCGGAGAGTTGGTGATCACTCATCCGTCCGGTAGCCATGTCCAGCTCCCACCGCCACGGCCTGGCCACCATGGTGTCGAACCACTTGTTGAAGTTCTGATCGGGCTGCGCGGTTGCGATCTCGTCCTTGAGCCATCCAAAGCGCTCGGTCCGGTGTGCATCGATGACGATGCGGTCACCGGCTTGGTGGGCGTTGTAGAAGTGCGTCACGGAATAGGCCCCGCCACCGTCGATCCAGCGAACCTCTCCGGTATGCCGGTGCAGCACCGCGATACGTGTTCCCCCGAACGTCTCGGGATCCCATATCACAGCCGGCTCACCAGCCATCAGCGCCGCCGGCGACAGCTCCGTGGGAGCCACGACGAACACGGCATAGTCCTCGGTCACGACGAAGTCATGCAGGAAGCCGAACATGCCCAGCTCGAATTTGTGGCTGTCAAGCAGCTTTCCGTGGGCGTTGGCGTGGTACCAAGTCAGTTCGGTGCCATTGACGCCGTAGAACAGCATGTCGCCGTTGCTGGGGTCGATCTTCCAGTGCGCGGTCACTACACCGGACACCGCTCCGTGGTAGTCGTACTTGCCCCGGGTCTCCAACGTCGTCGGATGCAACTCGTGGGGAACGTCGAATTCAGCGAAGACCAGCAGTCTATCGTCGAAGATCGTGACATTGGTGTTGGCCGGATTCTTCAGCGGTGGATCGAGTGAGAAGTCCGGTACGGTACCGCCGTTCATGATTGCGCCGTAGACCGGCTTGCCATTCTGCTCCTCGACCAGGTAACCCGCGGTACGTACCCACCGGTTGACCGTCTGGGCCTTACCGTCGCGCAGGAACACGCCATACACCATGCCGTCGCCTTCGAACCAGTGGTGGCGATTCGGGTGTAACGGACCGACATGCGGATTGGCGCTCGTCCGGTACAGCGCGCCATTGAGTTCGCGCGGGAGCTCGCCGACGACCTCTAGGTCGAAGGCGTTGGACTCAAGATGCCAAGGTTCGTAAGGGCCGGTCAACGACCTGTTCTCGTACTCCCACATCGGTGCTGCTCCTTCTATCTGTTTGTGGTGCCTGATGTCGCGTCCGGGCGGTGGTGCCCGGCTACCAACAAGCCTCCCCAGGCGCGCCGCGGCCGTCACCGGACAGAACACACAACATTGGCGTTACAGACTGGGCATAGTGCTGAACCCCCGCGGGCCATTGCCTCGAGCCGCCCCGCGAAACGCCTTCGACCACGGCTTCGTCGTGATCGTCGCTGCCGTTAGCCGCTTCCGAGACTCAATCCGGCAACCACGTGAGTATCGTCACGATGGGCCGCCGTGGCCTTCTGGAATAGCTCGAGATCGCGCGCTTCGAGCGCGTCGATGATTTTCTCGTGGTGGGTGACCGCGGCGAGTCGCCTTTCCTTGGAGGCGTAATGACTGGCGAAATAGGCGTCCCCCAACGTCCACACGCGCTCAGCCTCGGCGACGAAAGTCTTCAGCGGCGAGAGATCCCAGACCGTTCGATGGAAGTCGTGGTTCAAGTCGATGAAATCGAAGAATTCGGTGGCGTCGACTTCGGCCGACATACAGTCGTTGAGCTGTACCAAACGCTCGCGAACGGCGTGGTCGGGCCAATGAATCGAAGCATGCAGCTCCGTCTCGAGGAAGGTGAGCAGACGATGCAGCTGATCGAGTTCGGCAACTGTGCGTTTGGCCACCACGAAACCCTGGTGGGGGCGATGGACAAGAAGTCCTTGATTGGCCAGGACCAAGAACGCCTCGCGTACCGGGACTCGCGAGACGCCCAACCGCTGCGCGAGCTCCTCCTGCCGCAACTGCTCGCCCGGCAACAGCTCGCCCCGCAGGATCAGTTTCCGCAGCTCGGCGATCGCCCTTGCCGCGCCCACACCACCTGCCATCCCATCCCCGTCTCCTGCCGCACCGTTTTCGTCATCATATTCCGGGCGACGGCACCGGTGCGCCGAAGCTGCCCAGGGACTCGACTCAGGGTTGAACTTTCAAGCGCGGGAAGATTTTTCGCGCGTTCATCTCGAAGACGGCGTTCCGGTCGTCATCGGTCAGGAAGTCGAAGCCCTCGATCACCGGCTTCAGGTCGTCGAACGGCCGACCGGTGTCGGGGTTGGTCGCCGATCCACTTCCCGGCCGTTCCGTTCCGAACAGTACGCGTTCGGCGCCGACGGTCTTCAGCAGTAGTTCCAACGCCGGAGGATAGTGCAGGACGGTGTCGAACCAGAAGCGCTTGAGTTCATCTTCAAAGCGAGGTGCGTCGGGACTTCCGCCGAGGGCAGGATGCAGGTGTTCGGCTTGCCATCGTCCCAGCTGATAGGGCACGGAGCCGCCGCCGTGGGAGATCATGACCCTCAAGGTCGGGAATCGATCGAAGACGTCGGCACGGATCATCGACAATATCGCGATGGACTCCTCGGTGATGAAGTGCTCGCTGTAGGTCTCACGACCGCTGTAGCACCCGGCCGAGTGGATCTGCATCGGCACGTCGAGCTCGATGAGCTGCTCGTAGAGCGGATACCAATAGGGGTCCCCTAGCGCTGGCGCCGTCCCGGTGCCCTCGTACGGGTCCGGATTGACCGTTACGCCGACAAAGCCGAGTTCTTCGACAGCGCGGCGTAATTCGGGGAATGCGCGGTCGACCGGCTGCCCGGCGGCGATGGGCAGGCCGGCGACGCCGGCAAACCTGCTCGGATGGAGCGCGACGGTACGTGCGATGACGTCGTTGTTGGCCCCGATCCAGTGGTCGACCAACCGGGCCGGCTGCATCGAGTGACCCTGGTAGTACGGGCGGGGCGAGATGAGTTGGACATCGGTCCCCACCCCATCCATGACATCGATATTGCTTTGCGCCGCAACCGCAAGGGCGTCATCACTGACCTTCGGCTTCCCGACGAAGTAGCCCCCGTCTGCCATCAAGTTTGCGCGGAAGGCGTACAACGAGTCGGGCGCGACGACGTGAGCGTGGGCATCAATGATCATGGAGAGCTCTTCCCGTGATGGTTGCAGCGGATGTTGTCGCCGTTGGGCTATGCGCTGGCGATGTAGGCGATGAGCTCACACTGCACCTCCAACGGAGCCGCCAGATCGTACTGGAGTGTGTGCCGAGCAGGCCGGCTGTGGGCATCGGGGAACATCTTCAGCCAGTGCACGTCTATCGCCGCTCGCGCTGCCCGATCACGAACGAAGAAGGTGCACTTGGCGATGTCGGCGGTGCTGCCCCCAGCAGCGGCAAGGATCTTGTCGATGTTGCCGAAGATGATCGCGGTCTGGTCCTCCACCGACTCGGGGACGGTGCCGGAATCAGGGTCGAGACCATT
Source organism: Mycobacterium sp. (assembly GCA_023264755.1). Lineage (GTDB taxonomy): Bacteria > Actinomycetota > Actinomycetes > Mycobacteriales > Mycobacteriaceae > Mycobacterium. The sequence goes on from JAHFVB010000169.1 coordinate 7,300, forward strand.
GATTCCGCTGGATGTCAGCAGCGGTCCGACCAGACATGCTTGGGGGATCGGCGCCTGACCGTGGTGCAGACCGGGGACTTCGATGGACTTCCTAGTCACGATTGAGCGCTCCTTTCACATTGCAGAGGGACGGGCTTGAACTGTTTCCCGCAGAGGACTTCTCGTCGATCGCGATCAATTCGCCACCGGGTGACGGTCGAGCAAGGCACAGAATGCCGCGATCACTTCCTCGCGCGGGTCCGCCGGCATTGTCTGGCAACGCCATGCGACGTGGCGGTCGGGCCGGACGAGGATCGCCCCGCCGGCGCCCACCTCGCGAAGTCGATTCCAGTTGTTCGCCCCGAGATCGACCGATTCAACGGCTTGTATCGAAACTGGCAGTGCGGTGTCAGCCAACGCGGCCCGCCACCCGTCCGCATATCCGGGATCGACCAGGAGGGTGAACCCCGCTCGTTGGACGAGGTCGTGCGTCGACACCCGAGACTCGTT
>JAHFVB010000169.1:7798-9003 GCA_023264755.1 Mycobacterium sp.
CTTCACCCATGCGTGGGGCAGGTGATGCCCCGGGCGTGTCGACGGCGTGTAGTCACGTAACTCGGTGAGCGACGTGGGCGGTGCCGTGCCGTCCGCCACGATGGCGCCCTGTTCGTAGGCGAAGCCGACTTCCACGTTGAGCTGGCTGTAGTCGTCGCCGTTGGCGGCGACGGCCGCGGCGACGGCGCGTCGCCGTTCGTCACCGGCCGACCCCGGAGCAAGCCATTCTTCGACTTTGGACCAACCGTCATCCTCGGACTGCCCTTCGCTCATTCCGAGCGCCAGTGCGATGTTTCGATGGGCGCCGGCGTTGGTCAGAGAATGCGCGACGTTGAACAACCCGATCGGGCGGCGTTCGCTTTCATAGGTGTCGAGCAGCCCATCGCCGGCGTGGCCACGCAATACTTCGGCGAGCTTCCAGCACAGGTTGTCGACATCCTGGACGGCGGTATTCAGGCCAAGTCCACCCGTCGGGGGGTGACGGTGGGCAGCATTTCCAACGAGGAAGACGTTGCCGACGCGGTATTGCTCCGCGGTGACGCCCTCGAATTCCCAGTGCGAGATCGCATGGGTCTCGAATTTCAGCTCAGGGATTCCCAGGATGTCACGGAACCGGTCGGCCAGCAGCTCCTCGTCGGTGGCATCGTTACAGCCCCAGGGGAAGGCCTGGTGGAAGACCCACTCGCGCGATTGGCCGCCCCAGGTATCTGGCCCCATGGCGCACATCGATCCGCGGAATCCGCCATTGCCTGCGGGGTCGATGAAGTAGTAGAGCAATACCTGATCGTCGGTGATCCACGGCGATAGATCGGCGGCTACGTACATGCTGACCATGTCGAGCAGCTTTGTCGGCCCGTGCATTTCGATGCCGACTGCTGCGGTCACCATCCGGCCACCGTCGGCTCCGATCGCGTACCGCGCTCGTACCGTACGACTTACGCCGCTTGCCGAATTCACGACGTCGACCTCTACGCCGGCGGAGGTGGCTCTGATCGCGGTGACTTCGTGTCCATAGTGAATCCGACCGGGGCATCGTTGCTCGGCGTGTCGGCGGAGCAACGGCTCCAACCGATTCTGGGGCACGTTCGCATAGCGGTTGGGGCTAGCGGCGGCATAGCGTTCGGCGTCCGGACCGCCGCCCCACGCGTGGATGTGACCGATCTCGTGGCCCTGCCCCGGCTTCCTACCGGCAAGCGAGGTAACCC
>JAHFVB010000571.1 GCA_023264755.1 Mycobacterium sp.
TCGAGTAGCAGCGTGGACTTGCCGACTCCCGGGTCACCCGCGAGCAGGGTGACCGAGCCGGGGACGAGCCCGCCGCCGAGCACGCGGTCCAGCTCGCCGACCACGGTGCGGAAGTGCCGGGTGGAGCCGGGGTCGATGGACGTGATGGGAACGGCCGGGGACGTCGGCACCACGGCTCGGGACGTAGCGGAGCCGCCGAGGGCGCCGATCGACGTCACTTCGTTGACGGTGCCCCAGGTGCCGCAGTCCGCGCAGCGGCCCACCCACTTGGCGGTGACGTGATGGCACTCCGAACAGCGGTATTCCGTCCGTACCTTCGATCCCGCCCTGGCCACGAGCCGACGTTAGCGGTCGGGACCGACAGAAGCTCCCGCGACGCGCTAGTGCGAGCCTGCGGGCTGGGGCACCCCGTCGTTGCTGGCGTTGTCCCCGCGGGCCGGAGCCTCACCAGCCGAGATGGGCACCTCGACGGTCTGCTCGCCGGCCCTTTCGAACTTGAAGGTGAAGCCGTAGGTCAGGCCATTGCTGATCGGCTTCGTCAACGCGACGGCCGCCTCGGCCGTGCCGGCGCCCTCGGTCGCGTCCAAGGGGCTGGTCTGCAGGTCGGGGGTGCCGACGACGAGCGTCCCGCCAGGGCGCACCTTGGTGTCGCCGACCAGCACCACGGTGCCGACGTCGGATGTGATCGACACCAGCCGGTCGCCGTCGGCGGCCGAACCGTTGGCCGCTACGAAGAGCAGTTCGACGTCGTCGCCCGGCCGGATGTAGTCGGAGCTCTGAGCCGCCCGCAGGTGGACGTTGCGCAGGTCGATCTTGCCGATCGTCGCGCCGGTACCGTTGATGGCGGGTTCCTGCATGGCGGTCTGGGACACCTGTCCGGCGCCACAGCCGGCCAGCGTCACGACGAGTGCCAACCCGCCGGCCGCCAAGCCCGCGGTCATGGCAGAAGTGCGTGTTCTGATGCGGTTCACTGAAGCCTCCTGCTCGGCCGTCGAGCCGGCCGTGAACGTGGGTCCCATGTATCGACTATGCACAGTAGTAGGTAGCGGTTGGCCGCGATAGACGAGGGCGAGCACCCGACGGAATCCCCACCGAATCCCCGCCGGATCGCCGCCGGATCCCGCGTGTGGTGGGGGTGGCCCAGGCCGCGTGGGGCCGGGAAAGAGGGCTCCATCACGTTCGCCAGGGGGCCCGGAATTGGCCGCCTGACTGCATGGATTCGCCATGCTGTCAAGTCCCCGTCTCCACCGTCAGTGCCCCTGACCTGCATTGTTGTTCCGCGCGTGTCTGAGCCCCGTGCTAACATTGAGATGTGAAAGGGGCTCTAATCTGATGATTTTCAAGGTCGGAGACACCGTCGTCTATCCACACCACGGCGCCGCATTGATCGAGGCAATCGAAACCCGGACCATCAAGGGCGAGCAGAAGGAATATCTCGTCTTGAAGGTCGCCCAGGGTGATCTCACGGTTCGTGTTCCCGCCGACAATGCAGAGTACGTCGGCGTACGTGACGTGGTTGGACAAGAAGGTCTCGACAAGGTCTTCCAAGTTCTGCGTGCCCCGCACACCGAGGAGCCGACCAACTGGTCGCGCCGGTACAAGGCCAACCTCGAGAAGCTGGCTTCCGGCGACGTGAACAAGGTCGCCGAGGTCGTTCGCGACCTGTGGCGTCGTGATCAGGAACGTGGGCTGTCCGCGGGTGAGAAGCGCATGCTCGCCAAGGCCCGCCAGATTCTGGTCGGTGAATTGGCTCTTGCCGAGAACACCGATGACGAGAAGGCCGAGACCATGCTCGACGAGGTACTCGCCGCAGCGTCCTAGGGGATTCCGATAGGAACTCCAATCGTACGAATCGGGCTGGGCACCGACGTACACCCCATCGAGGCTGGGCGGCCGTGCTGGCTGCTAGGGCTGCACTTCGTCGACGCCGACGGCTGCGCCGGGCACTCCGACGGTGACGTCGCCGCCCATGCCCTATGCGATGCACTGCTCAGCGCTGCCGGACTCGGCGACCTCGGAGTCGTCTTCGGTACCGACCGCCCGCAATGGCGGGGCGTCAGCGGCGCCGACATGCTCCGCCACGTGCGCGAGTTACTGCGCGCCGAGGGCTACCAGGTCGGCAACGCCGCCGTGCAGGTGATCGGCAATCAGCCCAAGGTCGGTCCCCGCCGGATCGAAGCTCAACAGTTGCTGTCGGAGCTGCTCGACGCCCCGGTGTCCGTGTCGGCGACCACCACCGACGGACTTGGGCTCACGGGTCGCGGCGAGGGCTTGGCCGCCATCGCGACGGCCTTGGTGGTCGGTGTTGGCGACTAGGCGTCGAACAGGCCGGTAAGCTGGCCCGTCGTGACTAACAGCGGGGTCGGCCGGGAAGGGCTGAGGCTTCACGACACCATGACTGGTGCGGTGCGTGACTTCGTCCCGCTGCGCCAGGGCCACGCCTCGATCTACCTCTGTGGCGCCACCGTCCAAGGCCTTCCTCACATCGGGCACGTCCGCAGCGGCGTCGCGTTCGACGTGCTGCGACGTTGGCTGACGGCGAAGGGCTTCGACGTTGCCTTCATCCGCAACGTGACGGACATCGACGACAAGATCCTGATCAAGGCAGCCGACGCCGGCCGACCCTGGTGGGAGTGGGCCGCGACGTTCGAGCGGGCCTTCAGCGCGGCGTACGACGCACTCGGGGTTCTGCCGCCGTCAGCAGAACCGCGTGCCACCGGCCACATCACCCAGATGGTCGAGCTCATCGAGCGATTGATCGCGGCGGGTCATGCCTACGCCAGCGGTGGCGACGTCTACTTCGACGTCCTCAGCTACGCCGAGTACGGCCAACTGTCCCGCCATCGCGTCGATGACGTCCACCAGGGCGAAGGACTGGCCAAGGGCAAGCGCGACGAGCGCGACTTCACCCTGTGGAAGGGCGCCAAACCCAACGAGCCATCGTGGCCGACGCCGTGGGGCCGGGGGCGGCCCGGCTGGCACACCGAGTGCGTAGCGATGTGCGAGACGTATCTGGGCCCCCAGTTCGACATCCATGCCGGCGGTATGGATCTGAGGTTCCCGCACCACGAGAACGAGATCGCCCAGGCCCGCGCTGCCGGTGACGGCTTCGCGCAGTACTGG
>JAHFVB010000170.1 GCA_023264755.1 Mycobacterium sp.
CACCTTGCGTGGCGTGAACATCCGGGACAACAGGTTTCGGTGCAGGTTGTGGATCGGCGGATCCTCGAAGATCAGTGTGCCTGGCGGAATCTCCATACCGGACTTGATGATCTCCAGCACCGCGCCGCGGCCGGAGAGGAACGTCTCGTGGTCGACGACCGCGTCGTTGACGTCGGAGAACCGACTCAACGCGTAGAAGTCGTGCACGTCGTTGTAGTAGAGCGGAGCCTCCTCCCTAATCCGAGCAAACACGGGATGGGGATTCATGTTGAGGTCGACGTCGTACGGGTCGTAGTGGAGGTCGGGTTGGGTCGCAGCGGTCGGCACGATCATCAGTCCCCCGTCGGCCCGCTCTGGGGCAGAGTTACATTTGTTCGTTCGACTGTAATGGCGGATCGATGCTTTGCAAAGGCGGACGTCCCGTTTCGCGCGTGAGCGCCTTCACGCGTGAGCAAGGGATGCCGGTTTGACCCAGCTGCCCTTGATGAGTTCGGGCCGGCCGACGGCGGCGACGACGATGTCGGCCTCGGCCACGACGGCGGACAGGTCGGTGGTCTTGGAGTGGCAGTACGTGACGGTGGCATCACGAGCCAACAGCAGCATGCCGACAGGCCTGCCGAGTATGGGACTGCGACCGATCACTACGGCCCGGGCGCCCGCTGGCGCGATGTCGTAGGCGTCGAGCAGGCGCATGATGCCGGCAGGAGTGCACGCCTGGAATCCACTGCCGCCCAAGGCCATGGCCGAGAACGAGGCGTTGGTCACCCCGTCGACGTCCTTGGCTGGGGTGATGGCCTCGAACGCCTGCCGTTCGTCGACGTGAGACGGCATCGGGTGCTGGACCAGGATGCCGTCCACCGTCTCGTCGCGCGCGAGCGCGGCGACGAGCGCGACGACGTCGGCAGTGCTGGCGTCGCCGGCCAGGTGGTGCGCTCGGGAGTCCAGGCCGGTGGTCCGGCATCTGTTGGTCTTCATGCGCACGTAGGTGCGCGAAGCTGGGTCATCACCCACCAGAACGGTCGCCAGGCACGGTTTGCGCCCCGCCGAACGCTCGAACCGCGCTGCTCGATCCGCGGTATCGCGGAGGATGTCGTTGGCGACGGCCCGTCCGTCGATGGCGATGGCGCTCACTGCACTCCTCGTGGAGCGGAGCACCCAGGCGGTCGATGCTTCCGAGTCGAGCTTCCCGGTGGTGTCCCACCTGCGCCAGTCGCGTCGCCACCATGGTAGGGCACTTGGTCACCACGCGATGGGTGAAATCGACCCTTGTCCGAGCGCCTGCGGGGCCAGATTCTGGTGGCCCACGCCGCCGAGGGCCGGCGTGACCGTGAAGGGGGTAATCATGAAGCTCGTCGATTTTTCCGCCCGGACGATATCGCCGACGGAGCTCAAGTGTGCCGGCTACGACGGTGTCGTGGCCTATGTGTCGGAGTCCCGGCCCGGCGCCAACTTTGGGGCCAAGCCGCTGACGCGTGAGTATGCCGACGCCCTACGCGCCGCCGGTCTGGCAATAGTCAGCAACTACCAATACGGCAAGCCCCACGGATCGGCGCCATCGGACTTCACCCGCGGATACGACGGTGGAGTCGCCGACGCCCACACGGCAATGCGCCTGCACGAGAGTGCCGGTGGTCCCGACAACGCACCGATCTTCTTCAGCATCGACGACGACATCGACCTCTCGACGTGGAACCGAGTCGGCGTCGAGTGGCTTCGGGGCATCAACTCCGTTCTCGGTGTGGACCGGACTGGCATCTACGGCCACTCCCGCGTATGCGCGTGGGCGATCGAAGACGGCGTGATCGGGTGTTCGACGACGCCTGGACGGCGGTGGGCTTGGCAGACGAAGGCGTGGTCGTGTGGTGAGCGTGAACCAATGGCCGTGCTCTATCAGGGCGTTGTCGACACCGCATCCAACCCCGGCCCGCTCGTCGATGGCGTCCACGTCGACGTCAACGAGGTGCTCGCAGACGACTTCGGTCAGTGGCGTAGCGAGAAGGCCGCTCGCGCACTGGTAACCGCGCCAGACTTCCTGGAAAGCACCGAGATACGCAGCCCTTACTACGGCTCCCGAAACGGCGTGGCCGTCGCGTGGTTCGTGCTGCACACCGAAGACGGATACAGCAAGTCGGCACGCAATCTCGCCAACTACCTGGCCAACAACCCCTACCAGGTGTCCTACCACTACACGGTCGACAACGCCGGCCAGCTGTGCAACCTCATCGACCCGGACAACTACGCGAATTCGGTTTTCCAGCCCGGCAATTCGAAGTCCATCAATCTTGCCTTCGCCGGATCCTTCGCGAACTGGTCGCGTCAGACGTGGTTCGACGAGATGCAGCACGGAATCGACGTCGCCGCGTTCGTCGCAGTCCGAGATAGTCGCCGCTACGGGCTGCAACCGCGGGTGATCAGTCCCGAGGAGGCCCGCCGAGGTGCCACGGGGATCACCGATCACAACGGTGTCCGGATCGCGACGGGACGCGGTGACCACACCGACGTCGGCCCCGGCTTCCCCTGGGACTACTTCGCGAACAAGATGTGCGAATTCGCCGGGGTACGAACGCTTTCTGGACCCGCGTCAGCGGGGCGCGCCTTCCCCTGCTACCCCGGAACCGCAATCGCGGAGGGCGCAGCGGGTCGTGACGTCGCACTGATCCAACGGCGGTTGAACGAAACCGCCGATGCGGGACTGCTGGTGGACGGCGAATTCGGCCCGCTGACCAGTCGGGCGGTCAACGCCTTCCAGAACCACTGTGGGCTGGTAGCCGACGGGCGAGTCGGACCGCAAACCTGGGCGGAGCTCTTCTCCCATCGCGACCACCACTCCACACAGGAGATCGGAAGAGCCATCGAGAAATCCCTAGTGGGCGCCACTGAGGGTGAGGCGGGCCGCGAGCGGGCCGTGTATCGGAGATATTGGCCGCTGGGAGCGGGACGAAGGGTGACGAGCCCGTTTGGCTGGCGCGACGGCGAATACCACACCGGCATCGACTTTGGTCGCGACGGAGGATCGGCCAACATGGCCGTCTACGCCTGCCAATCCGGCACCGTGATCTACGCGGGCCAAGCCCAGGGCTACGGGGGGCCCGACCCCGCCGGCTGGCTCGTCATCGACTCCGCTGACGACCAAGGCTCCGGCTGCGTCGAGTACGGACACATCATCCGCGAGGTGGCCAGGGGTGACGCCGTCGTCGCCGGGCAGCGCATCGGACGGATCAACCCCGACTCTCGAACCAACGGCGGAGTCGCGCCACACCTTCATCTCAGCTTCATGCCTCGGGCGTACAACCCTCGGTGCAAGGAGGATCCGGAACCGTGGCTTCGCGATGCGCTCGAGCCGGAGAAAGAAGAGTCGTCAGCGGCATTGGCCAAGGGCGAACGATCAGCACCTGCTCGGAAACGGTCGCCGAAGCGCGCCGCGCGCAGGACCAATGCGACCGCGACGAGCGGTTCCTGATCCGTGTCGCGCGGCCACTTGGCTCGCCCGTGCTGCCCAGCCGTGCCGAGGTTTGGCCCCTCCAGTCAGCGGCAGACCATGGCCCCCCGACTGTGGGACTTTCGCCCGTATTCGGCCACCGTGGTGAGCAATTAGCGTTTCCCATGTCCGAGACAATCCACCCAAGAAAGTATTCGACATGACCACGCAGACCACTCAATCGAAGACGGTTGCCCCCCGAGAGACCGATTTGATCGACGAGCTTCGTGAATCGGCCAAGGCCGGACAGCACGTAGCCGGCGAGGCATTGCGCAAGTTCCGGCAGACCGTCGACGAGGCCTTGCCCGAAGCCGTCCAACCACTGCGCACGAAGATCGTCGACGCCGCGATCGAACTGGCTGACAAGCTGGTGTCCGCGCAGTACGAGTTCAACCGCGGCCTGGTGCGCAGCGCCGACCGTGCGCTGAGCAAGGCGGACGGCGAACAGAAGAAGTAGCGCGCTCGTTCTTCAAGCACCAGGTTGGTCAGCGCGTCAGCGTCCGTGGCGGCGTGCTGACCTCTTGGCGAATCGCATGCCCCATACGGTGATCGCCGCCCTCAACGCTCGTTCCAGCCGAGGATTGAAGGGCGGGCTCAGCAGTGACACGGGGCTGAACGCGTCTGGCGAGACCGCGAACGCGCGCATGTGACTGAACGTGTCGAAGCCATATCGCCCGTGGTAGTAGCCAGTGCCGCTGGCGCCGACACCTCCAAATGGCAGGCCAGGAACGCTGGCGTGCAGCGCAAAGTCGTTGCGCGTCATGCCGCCGCTGCGGGTCCGCGCGGCGAAGCGGCGGAAGTCGGGTGAATCGGCACCAAACCAGTACGCCGCGAGCGGAATTGGCCGATCGTTGACGAACTCGATGACCTCGTCGAGGTCGTCGTAGCCGACGACCGGTAACACCGGACCGAAGATCTCCTGTTGCATCACGTCCATCTCCTCGGTCACGTCCGTGATCAGGGTGAGCGGTATGCGGCGGGACTCCGGTGCGGGAAAGCCTTCGCCTGGGGGTACCACCGTGCGCACGGTCGCGCCGCGCTCGAGGGCGTCGTCGATGAGCGCGCAAATCCTGCGGTAGTGGTCATCGGTGATGATCGTGCAGAAGTCGTCGTTGGCGAGCACGCTGGGAAGTGCGGCGTGGCAGGCGCCTTCGGCAGCCTCGACGAAAGCACCGATACGCGGCCGGGGAACGAAGACGTAGTCGGGACTGAGACAGATCTGGCCGCTATTGGCCAGGCGCGCGCTGACGATTCGCTTGGCAGCGGCGCTTAGGTCGGCATCGGTAGCGACCACCGTGGGATTCTTCCCGCCCAGTTCTAGGGTCACCGGGGTGAGATTCTCCGCGGCCGCGCGCTGCACCTGTCGACCGACAGCCGAGGACCCGGTGAAGAACAGGTGATCGAAGGGCAGCGAGCTGAATCTGACAGCGATCTCCAATCCGCCGCAGACGACCGCGATCTCGTCTTCTGCGAAGCGATCGGCCAGGGCGGCACACAAGGCCTCCCCCGTCCTTGGCGCAAGCTCCGACATCTTGATCATCACGCGGTTGCCGGCAGCCAGGGCCGCGATGGTCGGCTGAACTGACAGGGCGATCGGGAAGTTCCACGGCGCAATGATGCCGACTACGCCCAGCGGGGTGGGTTCGACCCAGGCCTGGACGCCGGCGGCGCGTAGATAGTGGGGTTGTGGGCGCTGGGGGCCCATCCACGAGCGCAGCGCGCGCTTGGTGGTCCGAATCTCCTCCAGCTGCAGGAGCACCTCGCCGGCCAGGGCGCCGGCCAGTGGGCGATTGCCAAAGTCAGCACTGATGGCCCTGACCAACGCGTCCGCGTGCTCACTTAGAGCAGCGCCCAGCCGGTCGAGCCGATCCAGGCGTAGTTCGTGTGTCGCTGGTGCCTCAGCCCGGTGGGCACGCCGTTGCAGTGCGAATGCTTCCACCAGCCGACTGGGCGTCCAAAGCTCGGTCGGGTTCGGGCAGGCGCGAGGTGCGGAGGATATAGCGCGAAGAGTTCCCGTCACCTTCCGAACATGCAGCACGTCATCCGCCAAACCAAGCATCGCATTTCACGTGGTGGAACGGGCCTGCGCTACGTGCCCGCACGAGCTCACCTGGAGCGGTCCGAGACACCGAGAAGGTGTGCCGCGTTCGGCCCTGCGATCTTGTCCGCGTCGGCTTGGGGCAAGGCCGCCAGGATCGAACCCTGAAGTTCGGTTTGAGCAGGCAACGGATAGTCGGTTCCGAACAGGATGCGTTCCGGTCCGAGCCGCTCGTTGAGGTAACGCAGGTTCGCTGGTTCGTAGACGACACTGTCCACGAAGACATTCCGAGTCAGTTCGGCTGAACTTTCCTCACGACCTTGGTCCCAGAGCTGAGCGATGCGCGACAACGCCCAGAAGAAGGTGCCACCACCGTGGGCGAGGCAAACGCGCAGCTCGGGACACGCCGCCGTGACACCACCGAATACCAGCCGCGACGCGGCGATGGCGGTATCGGTACCCATTGCCAGGCCGAATCTCGCAGCGAGCCCGGTGATTCGCCGTGACCAGTCGGCGCCCGCCTGAAGGATGAGTGGATGAACGAAGATGATCATCCCCAGCTGTTCGGCTGCTTGGAAGAACTCCCGCAGGTCGGGATGGTCGAGTTCGCGGTCACCTGCCGTCGTCCCGATCTCGACTCCGGACAACCCCGCCCCATGGGCTCGGCTGAGTACCTCGACCGCTTGGCTGGGGTGATGCAAGGGCACGGTGCCGAGTCCTGAGAAGCGGGTGGGATGTTCACGCACCACCTCCGCCACTTCGGCGTTGATCCGGTCCGCCCACTCGGTGGCTAGCTCCGGTTCGCCCCAGTCACAGATCAGCGGTGGTACCGGAGACAACACTTGCCGATCCAGTCCCGCGGCGTCCAGCTCGTCGATTCGGTCTCGAGCCGACCAGGCCGCGGAGGGCAGGCTCCGCTGGACTTGCCCGTCTCGGGTGAGCTGACCGACACCATCGTGGACAGCGAAGGTCGGCCAGCGCGGGTCACCGAACTTCTCGGCGAAGTCGGGCAACTCCACGACGACGTGCGCGTGGAAGTCGATGCGGCAGCTGCCGGGCATGTCCTGGTCTCCCTTGGATGGTGGCAAAGTGGCCCGACCAGTAGTGCAGAGCCAGCCGAGCGCGTCCTTCATGATGACCGATTTCGTTGCTGTACCAACGGTTCTGATTCCGCGGTATAGAACGAATGAGTTCGATAGCTGGGACGCATGCGCGATGGTGGGCCGGTGATCTCATTGCTCCTAGACTGGCGGACCCGCCACCCACGCTTACGACGTCGCGCGGTCAATCGGGGCGGGGCGGCCTGATGGTGGACTGGAGCGTCGTCGCGGTACCGGCCCGCGGAGTTGGCGGATTCTTCTCGCTCACGCTCGACACCTTCGTGGCGATGTTCAAGCGGCCCTTCGCTTTGCGGGAGCTCGTCTTGCAGACCTGGTTCGTGGCTCGGGTTTCACTGCTCCCGACGCTGATGCTGGCGATTCCGTTCACCGTCCTGACGGTCTTCACGCTCAACGTGCTGCTCATCGAATTCGGCGCCGCCGACTTCTCCGGAACGGGCGCAGCCTTGGCCGCCGTGACACAAGTGGGGCCGATCGTCACCGTACTGGTGGTGGCCGGCGCCGGGGCGACCGCCATGTGCGCCGACCTCGGTGCGCGCACGATCCGGGAGGAACTCGACGCGTTGCGGGTGTTGGGCATCAATCCCGTGCAGGCGCTGGTGGTACCGCGGGTACTCGCCGCGACGATCGTGGCTCTGATGCTGGCCGGAGTCGTGACGATCGTGGGCCTGTCCAGTGGCTACTTCTTCTCGGTCTACCTGCAGCACGTGACCCCGGGTGCGTTCGCGGCGGGCTTGACCCTGATCGTCGGATTGCCCGAAGTCGTCATTGCGCTGACCAAGGCTGCGGTGTTCGGGCTCGCGGCTAGCCTCATCGCCTGTTACAAGGGCATGTCCGTCGGTGGCGGACCAGCCGGAGTCGGCAACGCCGTCAACGAGACCGTGGTTTTCTCGTTCCTGGCACTATTCGTGATCAACGTGATCGCGACCGGAATCGGCGTCAAGGCCACCGCATGACCGGCGCATCCGCAAGCCGCATGCATCCCCGGGCCCGGCGCGCGATCAAGAACGCGGTGGACGCCTGGATTCAGCTCGGATTGCAGGCGCAGTTCTTCGTGAAGACGCTGAAGTCGATCGGTGATGCGCTGGCGAGCTATCGGGTGGAGATCCTGAGACTGATTGCGCAGATGAGTCTGGGCAACGGGGCACTTGCACTCATCGGTGGCACCGTGGTCATCGTCGGCTTCCTCACGCTGTCCGCCGGTGCGCTCGTCGCCGTTCAGGGCTACAACTCACTAGCGGGCATCGGCGTTGAAGCCTTGACCGGATTCCTATCGGCCTTCGCCAACGTGCGCATCCTCGCGCCGCTCATCGCGGGTATCGGACTGGCGGCCACGATCGGCGCGGGCGCTACAGCGCAGTTGGGCGCGATGCGCATCAGCGAGGAGATAGATGCGCTGGAAGTGATGGGGATCCGCTCGGTGGCGTACCTGGCCTCCACTCGCGTCATCGCAGGGGTGTTCGTGGTGATCCCGCTGTATTGCATCGCGGCGTTGATGGCGTTTCTCGCGGCTCGGGAGGGCACCACGCTGATCTACAAGCAGTCCACCGGCGTCTACGACCACTACTTCCACACGTTCCTCAATCCGACCGACCTGCTGTGGTCCTTCCTACAGGCGGTGCTCACGGGAATCGTGATCATGCTGGTGCACACCTACTACGGCTACACGGCCACGGGGGGTCCAGCAGGCGTGGGCGAGGCGGTCGGACGCGCCGTCCGGACCTCGATGGTGGTTGGGTCATTCGTCACGTTGCTGGCCGCACTGGCCATCTACGGCAAGCAGGGTAGCTTCAACCTGTCGGGCTAGCCGCCCCGGCCCTCATCGGGATTCGAGCGCGATCGCCAGTAGCTCGTCGACGTCGACGATCTTGGTCCGCACCCTGCCCCGTGCGGCTCCCCGGGTGACTTCCTCGGCATCGATCGCATCCCAGCCCGCGATGCCGAAGGACAGCGGTTGCCGTTCGGCGAGCAACTCGAGCATCTCGTGGCGGCCACGCGTGGGAGCTGTCCGGATCGATGTAGGGCATCTCGGCACCTTCGAAACCCGGCTCACCCGGGCTCGGGTGGATGCAGTCGACCGGACACACGGTGGTGTACGACGCGTCATTGCAGCAACCCTGGGTGAGTACGTACGGCATCGGAAGTCCTCGTCTGCCCTGGTTTGGGCTACCGTCCCAGCGCTGGAATCAATTGGTAGCCAGTGCTATTCCCTCGAGCTTCGCCTTGAGACGCAGGGCGAGGAAGCGCGACCACAACCGGGCCTCCATGAGCGAGCCACCCATCATCCACAAGTGGTCTTGACCCGTCTCGCGCCACATGTTCTGCATGAAGCCGTCCCCGTCGAAGTCCCA
>JAHFVB010000572.1:0-1246 GCA_023264755.1 Mycobacterium sp.
GGACGGGGTCGGCGAGGTGGACCTGGTGTTCGACGTGCTGGGCGGTGCCATCCTCGAACACTCAGCGGCCTTGGTCCGTCCGGGCGGCGCACTGGTCAGCATCGCCGAGCCGCCGCGCGTCCAGCCCGACGACGGACGGACCGTCTTCTTCGTCGTCGAGCCCGACCGGACCGAGCTTGCCGCACTCGAGGTCAGGCTGCGAGAAGGTCGACTGCGTCCCATCGTCGGGGCGACGTACGCCATCGAGGACGCCGCCTCGGCATTCCACTCGACCGGCCGTGGCAAGCCGGTCATCCGGGTCGTCGACGACGAACGGGAGTGAGCGAAGGGAGTATTCGAGTGGACCGCTTTCCGCAGACACCCGCGGCGAAGGCCGCACGTTCGGTGGCCGACCGCTACTACACGCCAGCGCTGCTGAACCACTGCGTCCGTTCGTACCTATGGGCAACGACGTATGCCGCAGCGCACGGCGTCGCGTTCGACGACGAGCTGCTCTACGTCGCGGAGTCCCACCTCCTGCAGGTCGCGACCGGTTGGGATGTCGTCGGGCGGCGACCGGAGGAGTTCCCGGAGCAAGCGAGGACGGAGCTGCTCGCGCGCTATCCGCGGCAAGGATTCGGTGGCGAGTTCGTCGCGTGCTTCGAAGACCAGGCGAGCCGCAAGCCGGACAGCGCTGCCGCGGCCTCGATCGCCAACGACGGGGCCAGGCGCATCAGGGCAAACCCGCTCGAGGGGTAGGCCCACTCACAGCATGTGGTGGCCCGACTGTCAGCAAATGACTAGGTTGCGAGTATGGGCTGGTATTCGGTTGGTCGCGGGTGGGTGCCACGGACGGTGGCGGGAATTGCACTGCTCGGCGTCCTGACGGGGTGCGCGGGGACGCAGGACCACACCACGTCGGCGCCACAGGCGACCGGTTTCAAGAGCGGTGCCGGTGCCCCTACGCCGGAGTTCGGGCCCGGCGAGCCACCCAAGGACCAGCGGGACGTCGTCAAGACCGCGTCGATGACCATCACGGTGTCGAGCAGCTCCGCCGCGGCGGACCGGGCGGCGGTCATCGTGGAGGACGCCGGCGGTCGCGTCGACCGCCGTTCCGAGGACGCGGGTTCGGGCCGCGGTCGAGCCACCGCAGCGGTCGTGCTGCGCGTGCCCGCGGCCAAACTCGACGACGTGATGCGCCAACTGAAGACGCTCGGAACCGTGCAGTCGGCCGAAACCAGCTCCGTGGACGTCACGGCTCAGCGGG
>JAHFVB010000572.1:1256-3120 GCA_023264755.1 Mycobacterium sp.
CAGACCTCAGTCGATCGCCTTCTGGGCATCATGCGCGACGCCAAGGATCCCGACGCGCTCATCAAGGCCGAGGGCGCGCTGGCGGAGCGCCAGGCGGAGTTGGACAGCCTGCGGGCGCAGCGCGAACAGCTCGGTGCGCGAATCGAATACAGCACGATCGACGTCGACTTCGTCGCCGAGCAGATCGGCGGACCCGAGCCGGGGCAGTACCACGGATTCTTCGGTCAGGTCGAACGCGGTTGGGACGGCTTGGTTTCGGTGGCTGGCCACTTCGTCATGCTGTTCGGCCTGATGCTGCCCTGGTTGGGCGTGTTCGCCGTCGTAGGTGGCCTCGGGTACGGACTGCTCAAGTTGCTACGCTCCCGCCGCCCATAGCGGGCGGCGGGGCGCAGTTCAGTCCGCGAGTGACCAGGTCGACGTCGCGATCAAGTCACCGCGCTCGAGCGCGGCAGCGCGATGCTGGTGCACCTCGGCATAGTCCGGGTCGGTCACCATCTCGACGAAGGCGGCCGGGGTCGGATACTCGACGATCAGGATCGCATCCCACCAAGGCTCCTGCCCGTCGCCGATGATGGCCGAGGGTGCGGCACCGCCGAAGCGGATGGCGGCACCCACGCGCTCCAGGTGTGGGGCCACCTCCACGCCGTATTGCAGGTAACGCTCGCGGCCGCCGTCCTGGTGGAACTTCAACAGGTTGACCATCACCACCGGTGCGTCGGCCGGCCGGGCGGCCAGCGCGGCGAACTGCTGGGGGGTGGTATCCAATGGGGTGCTCATCCGATTCTCCTCGTGTTGTTGGGTTTTCGTGGCTTCGCCCCGACCCGCGTTCGCAGGAACGGCACGACGTGCTCGGCCACCCGATCGGGTTGCTCGAGCCAGGCCCAGTGACCGACGCCGGGTAGCAGTTCGATTCGAATGCGCGGGAAGACCTTGCGCTGTCGTTGGGCCTGGGTGGGCGGGATGTAGACGTCGGCGGTGCCGAACACCACCAGTGCATCCAGGTCGGCAGCCCGAAGCGGCGCGATCAGTGCGTCCATGTGATGACGCCGGGTGGAGCGATAGAGCTTCAGCACCGCACGTTTGGTTCCGTCCGGTCCGAGGTGTCCGGCGATCCGGTCGACCCAGTCGTCGGGCAGGCCGGGATTGTCGTGACGAACGACGAAGCGGGCCAACCGATCATTGGTGGCGCGCATGACGAGTTCGCCCAGTACGGGCGCGCGCCACAGCTTCGCGAGCCGATGCCAGCGGTAGTCGATGAGCACGCCGGTGTTGACGAGGGTCACGCTGGCGACGCGATCGGGATGGGCGGCCGCCCAGGTCAGTGCGATGGGTCCACCGAAGTCGTGGGCGACCAGATGGACGCGCTCGATGCCCAATTGGGTTATCAGACCGCCCAAATGGGCGGCGTATCCCGCCAGGGTGTAGTCCTGGTCGGCGCGCATGTCGGCCCCGCCGAAGCCAGGCAGATCGGGCGCGACCACGGTGGCGAAGTCGGCAATCCGGTTCATCAGCGGTGCCCAGTCGCTGCCAACGTCGGGATTGCCGTGGACGAACACCACCGCCTCGCCCGCCTCGCCGGCGCCACCGACGAGGATCGGTGAGTGAACGCCGTCGACGTCGAGTCGCCGGGTTTCGAAGGCGCCCATCAGACGATGTCCTTGGTGCCCGCGTCCAATCGTCGGACATACGCCGTACGGGCGCCCAGGTCGGCATGGGCCATCACCGAGTCGGCCTTGAGCACCTTCTTGATCCGGTCGGCAAGGCCGGGTGGCGTACCGGCGATGAGCCGGGCGACGGGGCCCAACTCGCGCGGTACGAACACCTCCTCGCGACCGGTGCACAGCGCGTCGACGATCGCGTCGGC
>JAHFVB010000171.1 GCA_023264755.1 Mycobacterium sp.
TACTTCGTCACGGGCGCGGATAGGGCCCGCGCCCAGAACGTGTTGTCGCTCAAGCTCAATCCGGGGTTGATCGACGAACTGCCGCTGCCTCGGCCGCGTTACGAGATCTTCGTGTACTCGCCGCGGGTCGAAGGCGTGCATCTGCGCTTCGGCAACGTCGCGCGTGGCGGATTGCGTTGGTCGGACCGGCGCGAGGACTTCCGCACCGAGATTCTCGGCCTGGTCAAGGCCCAAGCGGTCAAGAACGCCGTCATCGTGCCCGTCGGCGCCAAGGGCGGGTTCGTGTTGAAGAACCCGCCCGTGCCCACCGGCGACGCGGCGGTCGACCGCGAGGCCCTGCGCAACGAGGGCGTCGCCTGCTATCGGCTGTTCATCGCCGGCCTGCTCGACGTCACCGACAACGTCGACACCACGACCGGCGCCGTCCTGGTTCCGGCCGAGGTGGTGCGCCGCGACGGTGACGATGCCTACCTGGTGGTCGCCGCGGACAAGGGCACCGCCACCTTCTCCGGCATCGCCAACGAGGTCGCCAAGTCGTACGGATTCTGGTTGGGCGACGCATTCGCCTCGGGCGGATCGGTCGGATACGACCACAAGGCGATGGGCATCACTGCGAAGGGAGCCTGGGAGTCGGTCAAGCGGCACTTCCGGGAACTGGGCATCGATACCCAAACCGAGGACTTCACGGTCGTCGGAGTCGGCGACATGAGTGGGGACGTGTTCGGCAATGGCATGTTGCTGTCGAAGCACATTCGATTGGTGGCGGCCTTCGACCACCGCCACGTCTTCCTCGACCCCAACCCCGATGCGGCTAGCTCATGGGTGGAGCGCCTGCGGCTGTTCGACCTTCCGCGGTCCAGCTGGGACGACTACGACCGTGCGCTGATCAGCGCAGGCGGTGGCGTCTACTCCAGGGAGCAGAAGTCGATCCCGATCACCGAGCAGGTCCGCGCCGCGCTGGGCCTGTCCGCCGACGTCGAGGAGCTGACCCCGCCCGCGTTGATGAAGGCGATTCTGCTGGCGCCGGTCGACCTGTTCTGGAACGGCGGCATCGGTACCTACGTCAAGGCGGAGTCCGAATCGGACGCCGACGTCGGTGACCGGGCCAACGAGACCATCCGCGTCAACGGCAACCAGTTGCGCGTGAAGGTGATCGGCGAGGGCGGCAACCTTGGCGTGACCCAGCGCGGACGCATCGAGTTCGATCTCGCCGGTGGGCACGTCAACACCGATGCGATGGACAACTCCGCCGGAGTGGACTGCTCCGATCACGAGGTCAACATCAAGATCCTCGTCGATTCGCTCGTCGTGGCTGGCAAGGTCGGGGCCGACGAACGCACCGAACTCCTGATGTCGATGACCGACGAGGTCGGTCGGCTGGTGCTGGCCGACAACGCCAGCCAGAACGACCTCATGGGCACCAGCCGAATCAACGCGGCGAGCCTGCTGCCCGTACATGCCAGCCAGATTCGGCAACTGGTCGCTCACCGCGAGCTCAACCGCGAGCTCGAGGCGCTGCCGTCGAGCAAGGAGATCGCAAGGCGCATCGAGGTGGGGCTCGGGCTGACGTCGCCGGAGCTCGCGACGTTGATGGCGCACGTGAAGCTGGCGCTCAAGGACGATCTGCTCGCCAGCGACCTGCCGGACCAGGAGGTGTTCGCGGCGCGCCTGCCGCACTACTTCCCGGAACAGCTGCGGACGCGCTTCGGCACCGAGATCCGCGGCCATCAGCTGCGCCGCGAGATCATCACCACGATGCTGGTCAACGACCTCGTCGATACCGGCGGAATCTCCTTCGCGTTCCGGGTCACCGAGGACGTCGGCGTCGGTCCGGTGGACGCGGTGCGCAGTTACGTCGCCACCGACAAGATCTTCGAGGTCGGCGAGGTCTGGCGGCAGATCAGGGCGGCCGGCAATGCGGGCGTCCCGGTGGCGGTCACCGACCGGATGACGCTGGACTTGCGCCGGCTCATCGACCGGGCGGGCAGGTGGCTGCTGAACTACCGCCCGCAACCGCTGGCGGTCGGGGCCGAGGTCAACCGGTTCGCAGCCAAGGTGGCCGCGCTGACGCCGCGCATGGCCGAGTGGCTACGCGGAGACGACCGCGACATCGTCGCCAAGCAGACCGCGGAGATGATGGAACAGGGCGTGTCGGAGGAACTCGCGAGTTCGGTCGCCACCGGGCTCTACCAGTTCAGCCTGCTCGACATCATCGACATCTCCGACATCATCGAGCGCGACGCCGCAGAGGTGGCTGACGTCTACTTCGCGCTGATGGACCACCTCGGCACCGATGGCCTGTTGACGGCGGTCAGCCAGTTGCCCCGCGACGATCGCTGGCATGCCTTGGCGCGCTTGGCTATTCGTGACGACATCTACGGTTCGCTGCGTGGACTGTGCTTCGACGTGATGGCCGTCGGCGAGCCCGACGAGACGGGTGAGCAGAAGATCGAGGAATGGGAGCTCACGAACAGTTCGCGGGTGGCGCGGGCTCGTCGCACGCTCGCCGAGATCTACGAGGATGGTGAGCGCGATCTCGCGACGTTGTCGGTGGCCGCACGCCAGATTCGCAGCATGACCAGAACCAGTGGAACGAGGTCGACCGCTTGACATCCGAGGAACCGATGGCCCGAAGCGCGGTGAGGGAACGATTCATCACACCCGTGCCGGTGCGGTGGTCGGACATCGACATGTATCAGCACGTCAATCACGCGACGATGGTGACCATTCTGGAGGAGGCCCGGGTCCCCTTCCTGACCAAGCCGTTCGCCGACGACTTCGCGACCATCGGATTGTTGATCGCGGAGGTTCGGGTGAGCTACAAGGGCCAGTTGCGGCTGGCGGATTCGCCTCTGCAGGTGACGATTTGGTGCAACCGGCTGCGCGCGGTCGACTTCACGCTCGGATACGAGGTCCGCTCGGCACTGGCGGACCCGGACTCCAAGCCCGCGGTGATCGCGGAGTCGCAGCTGGCGGCGTTCCACATCGAAGATCAGCGCTTGGTCCGGTTGGCGCCGCATCATCGGGAGTACCTCCAGCGTTACCAGCGATGAGCGTTTGCGCGAAGAGCAGCGGGCACCGATGAGCGCTTGCGCGAAGAGCGGCGGGAACCGATGAGCGCCGAAGCGGAACGCGGGCTCTGGCTGGATGGCGCAGCGCACCGTGACGACCTGGCCACGTTCGCCGACCGTGCGCTGCGGCTCGACGAGTCGGCGGTGATACGGCTCAGGGAACGAGCCGGAGGTCAGGTCGTAGCCTGGGTGCCAACGGGTTTCGATGTATTGGCCAGCCGCGTCGTCGGTGGTCGCGTCAAGCCTACCAACCTGTACGTGGGCGCCGACGCGTTGGCGCGCGCGCTGCCGGAAATGGACGGCTCGGGCTTCGTCGAACCCGGTTTCGCGATGGATTCCGCATGGCGGGGGATGCTGCCGCCCGATGCGGGTTTCGTGCACCTCGACGACGTCCCGGCGCGGGCGGTGCTCGAGCTCGCCCAACGCGGCGTCGAATTGGCCAAGGAACACAGCAGCGCGCACGGTCCGCCCGCGTCGCTGCTCGATCAGGAAGTCGTGGCGGTCAGTTCGGGTAGCGAGTCGGTCGGCATCCCCATGCGGTGCGTGTTCGCCTTGACGGCAATGGGTTTCCTGCCGCAGCCGGCTGGCAAGGGGGACGCGTTCGCACCCGACTCGGTCGCCGCCGACGAGGTGGTGCGGGTGCGCGTGGTACCCAGCTGGATGCGCATCGATGCGCGGTTCGGCAGCGTTTACCGCCGCCGCGGGCACGCCGCGCTGCGGTTGTTGTAGCCGCCGTTCGCCGAACGTGACGCCACTGCGAGAAAACAGCGGGAATCTCGCAGTGGCGTCACGCTCGGCGGGGTTGAGTGTGGGTTTCCGCAGCCAGGCGTCGCGCGTGGGTCAAGCAGCCAGACGGGACGCGGCCAGCCAGCTAGGCGGGACGCAGCCAGCCAGGCGGGCTAACGCAGCCAGACGGCGGAGTTGGCCGGAAGTTCGCCGTCGACCGGAGCGCTCGTGATCAGCAGCTCGCCCTCGGGCAACGGCACCGGGGTCGAGCCGGCATTGAGCACGCACACCAGGCCGTCGCTGCAACGAAACGTCACGACGTCCGGGGGGCCGGCCAGGAACTCCACCTTCGAGTGGCTGACTTCGGTTCTGCGGTGACGTATCGCGATGGCGCGGCGAAACAGTGCCAGCGTCGAGTCGGGATCGTCGGACTGGGCCTCGACGGTCAACGCCGCCCAGTCGGAGGGCATCGGCAACCAGGTGTCGGAGTTGTCGGAGAAGCCGAACGGCGGCGTGCGACCGGACCAGGGCATGGGCACTCGACAGCCGTCGCGGCCCCGCTCCTCGTAACCCGAGCGCTCCCACACCGGGTCTTGGAGCACTTCGTCTGGCAGTTCGACATTGGGCAGCCCGAGTTCCTCGCCGTTGTAGACGAACACCGCTCCCGGCAGCGCCAGCATGACGAGTGCCATCGCCTTGGCCCGCGCCAGCCCGATCGCGCCGTCTCCGTAGCGGGTGACCTCGCGTTCGACGTCGTGGTTGGACAGCGTCCACGTGGGCGCCGAACCGGCGAGTTCCGCTGCGGCCAGGGAGTTCTCGATGGCTTCGCGCACTTCGACGGCGTCGAAGTCCGCGCGCACCAGTCGGAAGTTGAACCCGAGGTGAAGCTCGTCGGGGCGCAGGTACTTGGCGAAGTCCTCGTTGTCGAAGACCCAGATCTCGCCGACGGTGACGGCTTCGGGGTATTCGTCGAGCACCTTGCGGATGGAGCGGTGGATGTCGTGCACGCCGTCGTGGTTGAACCGCGGGTCGTCGTCGTCCAGGGAGAGCATCGGCAAGTCCGGGTTCTTCATGTCCGGCAGGCCCGGTGGTTTCGCCATGCCGTGGGCAACGTCGATGCGGAAGCCGTCGACGCCGCGGTCCAGCCAGAACCGAAGCGTCTGCTCCAGGTCGCCGAGGACCTCGGGGTTCTCCCAGTTCAAGTCGGGTTGCTCGGCGTCGAACAGGTGCAGATACCACTGGCCGGGATTGCCGTCCGGTTCGATGACGCGCGTCCACGCCGGGCCGCCGAACACCGACACCCAGTTGTTCGGCGGATGAAGTCCGCCGGGCGACCCGGTGCCATCGCGGAAGATGTAGCGCTCGCGCTGCGCGGATCCTGGACCCGCGGCGAGGGCGGCCTGGAACCAGGGGTGCTGCGAGCTGGTGTGGTTGGGTACCAGGTCCATCGTGACCTTGATGCCGCGGGCGTGGGCCGCTGTGATCAGCCGGTCGAGCGCCTCGAGACCGCCGAACAACGGGTCGACGTCGCGCGGGTCGGCCACGTCGTATCCGTGGTCGGCCATCGGCGACACCATGACCGGATTCAGCCATAGCGCGTCGACGCCCAGTTCGGCCAGGTAGTCGAGATTGTCGGTCACCCCGTCCAGGTCACCGACGCCGTCGCCGTTGCCATCGCGAAACGAACGCGGATAGGCCTGGTAGAAAACGGCGTTCGACCACCACGTGCGGGTCTGAGGAGCGCTTGCGCGAGGCACCGAGGCTGAGGCGGTCACGTTCGCCCATTGTGCCGCAGCGGCGGCGGAGCTGCCGTCCGGGGCGCTCGTCAGAAGGGCGAGTTGACCATCGAGTGCGCGGCCATCTCGAGGTAGTCCAGCAGAGCCTTGCGGTGGGCGTCGTCGAGCGTTCGTTCGTCGATCTCGCCGACCGCGATGTGCATGCAGCGCAACCAGGCGTCCCGTTCGAAGGGCCCGACCTTGAAGGGCGCGTGACGCATGCGCAGGCGGGGATGACCGCGCTGGTCGGAGTAGGTACGCGGGCCACCCCAGTACTGCTCGAGGAACATCCGCAACCGCACCTCGGCACCGGCCAGGTCGTCCTCCGGATACAGCGGGCGCAGAAGCTCGTCCTCGCGGACCAGTTCGTAGAACTTCGACACGATCGAGTGGAACGTCTGCGCACCGCCGACTTCGTCGTAGAACGACTGAGCATTCTCGGGCACGTTGGTCGTCACCCGACCATTGTCTCCCGCTGTCGTCGCGAGTCGCCCGGCGGCGGGCGATTGCGGTCACGTCACCGGAAGTTCATCGGACTGACCTGCGAACTCGTCCAAAATTGTCGTGCGGACGCCGGCAATCCATGGTGGACTGTCTCCTCGGAGGACCTATGTCGCAGCGAAAAAGGGCCCGCGGGCACCGGAGTCTCGGGACGGCGACGGGCCTGACCGGCCTGACTGCCCCCCCGACCGCTGCTGCCCACCCCCTGCCGCTTCACGGCCTCGACACTCGCCCACCCAGCCACGACGGCGGGGTATGGGGACGGCGCAGGGTGTTGCTGCTCAATTCGACCTACGAACCGCTGACGGCGTTGTCTGCGCGGCGCGCGGTCGTGATGGTGCTCTGTGGCAAGGCCGACGTCCTGCACGCCGATCCGTCCGCTCCCGAGGTCTGCTCCGAGAGCCGCGCCGTCACGGTGCCCACCGTCATCCGGCTGCGGTCCTACGTGCGGGTTCCATACCGCGCCCGCATTCCCATGACGCGGGCCGCGCTGATGCATCGCGATCGGTTCCGCTGCGCGTACTGCGGGTCCAAGGCCGACACCGTCGACCACGTGGTACCGCGCAGTCGCGGCGGCGAACACTCTTGGGAGAACCGCGTCGCGGCGTGTGCGTCGTGCAACCACCGCAAGGCCGATCGGCTGCTCTCCGAACTCGGCTGGACGCTGCGGACGTTGCCGCTGCCGCCCAAGGGACAACACTGGCGGCTGCTGTCGTCGGTCAAGGAACTCGACCCGGCCTGGATGCGATATCTGGGTGAGGGCGCGGCCTGAGCGCCCTCTGCGATAGGTTTGCAGCGTGAGCGAAATCGCCATTACCCACTCACTCATGGGTGGGGTTCCGTTGTTGGTGTTGTTGGTGCTGAGCGCCATCGTCTTCAGGCGCAAGGGCCCCCATCCCGCGTCCTACAAGCTGTCGGAGGAGTGGACGCACGCCCCGATCCTCTGGGCGGCCGAAGAACCGGCTGACCATGGCCACGGTGGACATGGTTCGCATCTGACCGTGGGAGGTGGCGCAAGTGGCAAGTGGTGAAGTAGCCGTCGTCGGCGAGGAGAACCTGCCGTACGGGTACGCGCGTACGGTCAGCGGCCGCATCTCCGGGGTCACCGAACCCGGTGAACTGTCGGTGCACTACCCGTTCACGACCAAGGAACTCGTCACTCTCGACGACGCGCTGAAGTACGGGTCGCGGGGCGCCAAGGCCCGCTTCGCCGTGTACCTCGGGGACCTCGGCGAGGACACCGCCGCCAGGGCCCGCGAGATCCTGGCCAAGGTGCCGACCCCCGACAACGCGGTGTTGTTGGCGGTATCGCCCAACCAGCGCGTCATCGAAGTGGTGTACGGCAGCGAGGTCAAGGGCCGCGGCATCGAGGAATCCGCCCCGCTGGGCGTGTCGGCGGCTGCCGCCTCGTTCGCCGAGGGGGATTTGATGGACGGGCTCATCAGCGCCGTCCGCGTGCTGAGCGCCGGCGTCTCACCCGCCTGAGCCGCCGGCGTGGCGAGGGGTCGGCTACCGACACCTGAGGGGTGGCGGAGTCGGCCCGTACGGACAGTGCTGCTGGCGTTCTGGGTCGTGGTCATGTTGGGCATGACGGGCTGGGGCCTGATCGGCTCGCTGAGGGCCGCGAACCCTGCCGCCGCGTGCGTTCTGCTTGGGGTGTTGCTGACGCTGGCGGGCTTCACGTTGGGCGTCACGATGACTGGCTTCGGGTGGATCGAGACGTGCGCCCACCAGGACGACCTTGGCACGACGGTTGCCCTGGACCGACGCGTCGGGCGGGTCGTGCTGGCGTCGACGATCGTCATGATCCCGACCGCGATCGGATTCCTGATCTTCCTGTACACCGGCGACATCGTGATCCAGCAGACGCGCCGGGGCGGCCCGGCGAGCATGGCTCTGGCTGCGGTGCTGGCGATCGTCGGCGGGGTGGTCTTGATCGTGTCCTATCCCAAGCGGGCGCTCGGACGGGTGGTGTTGTCGCCAAGGGGGTTTCACGTCGTCGAGGGCGGTCGGGAGTTTCGCGGCGCGTGGGCCGACGTGCGTGGGGTGACCAGCGAAGGGCCTTCCGAACGGAAGCGCGCGGCGGGGTTGCAACGGCCCATCGTGCTCGACATGGACGACGGTTCGGTGCACGTGATCGGCAATGCCAACAGCTACGTGCCCGGCGGGGCGGCGTTGTACTGGATGGTCCGCTACTACTGGCGCCACCCCGAGCGGCGGGATGAACTGGTCGACGGCACTGCGCTCAGCCGACTTCGCGAGCAACGGATACCGACCGACTGACCTGCGCCGCGGGCTGGGGCCGAATCGGACGAATGAAAAACGGCCGGTGACCCCCGTGGGATCACCGGCCGTGGGAAACCCGCGTCACTCGGCTGCTTCGTACCGCTGGGCGATCGCCAGCAGTTCTTCGCGAACCGTCGAGTGGGGAAGGGCGTTGATCCGCGCGTAGAGGCGACGGCGGTTCATGGACCGCGTCAGGTCTGCGCGAAGCTTCGCGAATGGCATTTCTTACTCCTACGTTGTGCTCCGGATCACAGAGCTTTGATTGCTACGTCCCGTCGGTATGGGGATCGCCCATCTGACTGGACCCTTCAATGGTCGGTGTTAATTCTATGTAAATCAAGCTCTGAGGTGTGAGATTGCGCTCACCGAGACGGCGATACGCCCGGCGTCGGAGGTTGAGCAGTGCCCCGAACGGCGCCGCCAATCGAGTCTTCAGTGTTTGCTGGAAGGCGCGTTCAGGCCTCTGGGGCAGGTGCCAGCAGTTCGGCTCGGATGCGCACGTACCGCTCCAGGAAGGCGCGCTCGTCGAGGCGTTTGCGGCGCAGCCACCAGGTGACTTCGTCGTTGCACTTGCTCGCGTTGCACGCAGCGCAGGCCGGCACCACGTTGTCGATGGTGTAGC
>JAHFVB010000172.1 GCA_023264755.1 Mycobacterium sp.
GGCCTTCGGTTCGCTGTTCATGGTGGCGGGCAAGCGCTACGCAGAACTGCAGCTCGCCGAGCGCACCGGCGCGAAGATCCGCAAGTCGCTGGAGAGCTACACCACGTCCTACCTGCGTTTCGTGTGGACGTTGTCGGCCACCGCAGTGGTGGTCTGCTACGGGTTGTGGGCGTTCCAGCGGGACTCGGCCTTGGGCGCCCATGGCTCCTGGTATGCGGTGTCGATGATTCCGTTCACGATTGCCATCCTGCGATATGCCGTCGACGTCGACGGCGGCATCGCAGGAGAGCCGGAGGACATCATCTTCCGTGACCGCGTGCTGCAGCTGCTTGGCGTGGCCCTGATCGGAACCGTCGGTGCCGCAGCCTTCTTCAGCTGACCGAGGGCGGATCGGTACGGGCCGGCCGGCGCGCTGGCCCGCCTTCCCGTACGACCTGACCGTCCGGATCAGCCTCTGGGTGAGCGTGGTGATCGTCGCCGCCCTGTTCGGTTGGGGCGCCTGGCAGCGCCGCTGGATCGCCGACGACGGCTTGATCGTGTTGCGCACGGTGCGAAACCTGTTGGCGGGCAACGGTCCGGTCTTCAACCAAGGTGAGCGGGTGGAGGCCAACACGTCCACGGTGTGGTCGTATCTCGTCACACTCGGCGGCTGGATCGCCGGTCCGATACAGCTGGAGTACGTGGCGCTGACCCTGGCGCTGTCGCTCAGTGTCGTCGGGGTGGTGTTCGCGATGTTGGGCACCGGCCGGCTCTATGCGCCCAGCCTTCAGGGCCGGCGGGCGCTGCTGCTGCCCGCGGGTGTGCTGGTGTACATCGCGCTGCCACCGGCCCGCGACTTCGCCACCTCGGGGCTCGAGAACGGTTTGACGCTGGCCTATCTGGGCGGGCTGTGGTGGATGATGGTGTGCTGGTCGCAGGCCCCGCGGGTGAACCCGCCGGTGAACTCCGAGCCGCACGAC
Organism: Mycobacterium sp.; assembly: GCA_023264755.1. Lineage (GTDB taxonomy): Bacteria > Actinomycetota > Actinomycetes > Mycobacteriales > Mycobacteriaceae > Mycobacterium. The sequence continues at coordinate 960 of JAHFVB010000172.1, forward strand.
GCCACCAGCACCCGCTTCGACGCCGCCCTGGCCTTCCTCGCCGGATTGAGCGTGCTGGTGCGCCCGGAGCTGGCGTTGCTCGGCGGTCTGGGCCTGGTGATGATGCTGGTCGCGGCCAGCGGCTGGCGACGCCGGCTGGTGATCGTGGTCGCCGGTGGCCTGCTTCCGGTCGCCTACCAGCTCTTCCGGATGGGCTACTACGGCCTGCTGGTGCCAGGAACCGCGGTGGCCAAGGACGCTTCCGGGTCCAAGTGGACGCAGGGGTTCGTCTACCTGAGCAACTTCAACGGGCCGTATTTGCTGTGGGTGCCGTTGGTGCTGCTGGTCGGGCTGGCCGTGCTGCTGCTCGCGGTCCGTGGCCTGCTGTGGGGGTCGCGCCAACGCCCGCCGCGCAATCGGGGCCGCTGGGCGCGAATCGTCCAGAGCCCCAACGCCTTGGTGGTCTTCATCCTGGTCAGCGGTCTGCTGCAGGGGCTGTACTGGACCCGGCAGGGGGGCGACTTCATGCATGGCCGGGTGCTGCTGGCCCCGGTGTTCTGTCTGCTGATTCCCGTCGCCGTCATTCCAATCGTGTTGCCGCAGAACGCAAGAGCGACCCGTGGGCCCGGATTTCTGTTGGCCGGCGCCACTGGCGTGATCTGGCTCGCGGTGGTCGGATGGGCCGTGTGGGCCGCCAACTCGCCAGGGTTGGGTGCCGACGCCACCAGGGTCACCTACTCCGGCATCGTCGACGAACGGCGGTTCTACGCGCAGGCCACCGGGCACGCCCACCCGCTGACTGCGGCCGACTATCTGGACTATCCGCGCATGCGCGCCGTGCTGACGGCCATCGACAACACCCCCGTCGGCGCCCTGCTGCTGCCGTCGGGCAACTACGACCAGTGGGACGTGGTGCCTGCGATCCCGCCGCCGCTCGACGTGCCGCAGCCGCCGGGCGGCCCGAAGGGTCCGCACACCGTGTTCTTCACCAATCTGGGCATGCTCGGCATGAACGTTGGGCTCGACGTGCGCGTCATCGACCAGATCGGGTTGGCCAACCCGTTGGCCATGCACACCGCCCGGCTGGACGACGCCAGGATCGGCCACGACAAGAACCTCTTCCCGGACTGGGCGGTGGCCGAGGGGCCATTCCTCAAGGAACCGCCGTACATCCCGGTCTACCTGGATCAGGACTGGATCGCCGAGGCCGAGGCCGCGCTGAAGTGCCCGGAGACCGACGCCGTGCTCAACTCCGTCCGCGGCAAGATGGGCATCCGCAGGTTTCTGTCGAATCTGGTGAATTCTCCGAAGTTCACCAGCTATCGCATCGATCGCGTGCCCGAGCTCGAGCTCGCGCGCTGCGGGCTGCCCAAGCCGCCGCCGAAGGTCGCGCCGTATACCGGGCTGCCTGCCACCGGGCCCTGATTGCCGGCTGAGTAACGCTTTGGGCTGCTCGGAGCGATAGGCAAATCGAGCGCCTCGCGCTCGTCATGACCTATGCCACGGGCACTGCAGTTCCTGCTGCGCCGGACATATGAATTGGATGGTACGACCAGCAAATGCGTACGACTTCGCGCGCCGGCTCCCGCCCGGCCCTGTTCCTTCGCCGGACCTCCGTTGCTCTTGCCGCGCTGCTGACGTTGCCCGCGCTCGGCGTCCTCGGCGACGTCGTGCACGGCACCCCACGGGCGGCGGCCTTCTCCAAGCCGGGTCTACCGGTCGAGTACCTCGACGTGCCGTCCCCCTCGATGGGCCGCACCATTCGGGTGCAGTTCCAGCCCGCTCATCCGCCGGTGGTGGCGCAGCCGCCGGCGCCCGCACCCGAGGGCGCACCGGCACCGACGACCCCGGTGACCCCGCCGGTCCCCACGCCGCCCGCGCCGCCCAGCAAGGCGGTCTACCTGCTGGACGGGTTGCGTGCGCAGGACGACTTCAACGGCTGGGACATCAACACCCCGGCGTTCGAGTGGTTCAACGACTCCGGCGTCGCCGTGGTGATGCCGGTCGGTGGCCAGTCGAGTTTCTACACCGACTGGTACTCGCCGTCGAACCGCAACAACCAGACCTATACCTATAAGTGGGAGACCTTCCTCACCAGCGAGCTCCCGAGCTGGCTGGCCACCAACAAGAACGTCTCGATGACGGGTAACGGCGTCGTGGGCCTGTCGATGGCCGGTGGCGCCTCGCTGATCCTGTCGGCGTATCACCCCGCGCAGTTCAGCTACGCGGCCACGCTCTCGGGGTTCCTGAACCCGTCGACGCTGTTCATGAAGCAAGCCATCCGCTTCGCGATGATCGACGCGGGTAACTACAACGTCGACAACATGTGGGGCCTGCCGTGGGATCCGGCGTGGAAGCGCAACGACCCCGTCGAACAGGTGTCCCGGATCGTCGCCAACGGCACCCGCTTGTGGATCTACTGCGCGCCCGGCGGCGGAACGCTCGACGAGAGCGTGCCCCCGGATCAGTCGTTCAACGCCAACAGCCTCGAACAGTTGGCGATAGGCAGTAACAAGCGGTTTCAAGAGAAGTACACCAAGGCCGGCGGCAGCAATGCCACCTTCGTCTTCCCCTCCGAGGGGAACCATTCGTGGGCTTACTGGGCAGCGCAGCTCCAGGCCCTCAAACCCGATCTGATCGCCACGCTCAACGGTTAGCAACCGCCTCTGGGCGGTCGGTACGGGATCTTCGCAATAGGGGTTGATCACGCCATATGTGGTTGACTAGGGCGCACGCAGCAAGTCTGTAGTGCGACTGATGACAAGGATTGGATACGTAGCACTATGGGTTTTGTTGGGAAGACGCGGGGCTTTTGGGCCCGTAGGCTCGCCGTCGCCGCCATGACGGCCGCCGCGCTACCGGGGCTCATCGGCTTCGTTGGTGGAACGGCTCCGGCCGGGGCATTCTCCAAGCCGGGATTGCCGGTCGAATACCTCATGGTCCCGTCGGCCGGTATGGGCCACGAGATCAAGGTTCAGTTCCAAAGCGGTGGCGCGAACTCGCCCGCCGTGTACCTGCTCGACGGTCTTCGTGCGCAGGATGACTTCAACGGCTGGGACATCAACACCTCCGCCTTCGAGTGGTACAACGGCTCGGGACTGTCGGTCGTGATGCCCGTCGGTGGTCAGTCCAGCTTCTACAGCGACTGGTACTCACCGGCCTGCGGCAAGGCCGGTTGCTCCACCTACAAGTGGGAGACGTTCCTTACCTCGGAGCTACCCGCGTACCTCGCGACCAAGGGTGTCGACGCGACCCGGACCGCGGCCGTGGGCCTCTCGATGGCCGGTTCGGCGGCGCTGACGCTGTCGATCTACCACCCGAACCAGTTCCAGTACGCAGCCTCGCTGTCGGGCTTCCTGAACCTGTCCGAGGGCTGGTGGCCGATGCTGGTCAACACCTCGATGGGGGACGCAGGCGGCTACAAGTCCAAGGACATGTGGGGTCCGTCGAGCGATCCGGCCTGGAAGCGCAACGACCCGATGGTCAACATGGCCTCACTCGTCGCGAACGGCACCCGGATCTGGGTCTACTGCGGTGACGGCACCCCGTCGGACCTCGACTCGGGTACCGACGGCTTCAACCTGATGAACGCGAAGTTCCTCGAGGGCTTCACGTTGCGCACCAACAAGACGTTCCAGCAGAACTACATCGCTGCCGGTGGCAAGAACGGTGTGTTCAACTTCCCGGAGAGCGGAACGCACAGCTGGGGCTACTGGGGTTCGCAGCTCCAGGCCATGAAGCCGGACATCCAACGGGTGCTCGGCGCGACGCCTCAGGCGTAATCGCAGGCCTCGGCCAGCAACGTCTCGCATCGGCGGCGGTGATCCCCTAGGGGTCGCCGCCGCCGTTCGTTTCCGGCGCAACCCGTCGAGCTGATGTGATTCACTACACGTCGGAGGCGGGGCTCACATGACCGCAGGTGGATTGGGAAAGAGGTGGCCATGAGATTGCTCTCGATGCGCCCGCGGCACAGCCGCGTGTCACGCTGGGGTGGGGCGCTGGGGGCAGTGGTGCTGGCCGCAGGCATGTGGCTGGGTAGCCCGCCGCTCGCGAGCGCCGCCGCCGTGGAGTTCCTCCAGGTGCCCTCTGCGGCCATGGGGCGCGACATCCCGGTCGCCTTCCAGGCGGGCGGTCCGCATGCAGTGGTGCTGCTGGACGCCTTCAACGCGGCTCCCGACGTCAGCAACTGGGTGGGCGCGGGCGCGTTCAACACCCTGGCCGGCAAGGGCATTTCCGTGGTGGCTCCGGCGGGCGGGGCGTGGAGCATGTACACCGACTGGGAGGCCGACGGCAGCAAGCAGTGGGAGACGTTCCTGTCCAGCGAACTGCCCGACTGGCTGGCCGCCAACAAGGGGCTCGCGCCCGGCGGGCACGCCATCGTCGGCGCGGCACAGGGCGGTACCGCGGCGCTGACGCTGGCCGAGTTCCATCCCGACCGCTTCCGCTACGCCGGCTCGCTGTCCGGATTCCTCACCCCGTCGGCCACCTCGATGAACGGCGCCATCACGGCGGGGCTGAACTCGTTCGGCGGCGTGAACACGCAAGCCATGTGGGGGGCAGCGCAACTCGGTCGGTGGAAGTGGCACGATCCCGACGTCCACGTTGCGTTGCTGAACGACAACAACACCCGGCTGTGGGTCTACAGCCCAGCGACGGTTGAGTGTTCCGACCCGGCGGCGATGATCGGCTATTGCGACCAGGCCCAGGGCAGCAACCGCACCTTCTATCAGCATTACCGCGGGGTGGGCGGACACAACGGCCACTTCGACTTCCCGACCTCCGGTCAGCACGACTGGGGTAGCTGGGGCCCCCAGGTGGCAGCGATGTCGGGGGACCTGGTCGCCGCCATCAAGTAGCGCCAGCAACGCCTTCACCGGCTCCTCGGGGAGTAGCCGGTACCTTGGGAGTCGTGCGCTTCGAGGTACGACGGACGGCAGGGCTGGCGACGTTCGCCGCGTTCCTGGCGTCCGGTTGCTCGATGGGCAACGAGGTGGTCGCGGGCATGGGTATGCCGTCCTCGGAGTCCGCCTCGGATGCGTCCGGAATCCAGGCGATCGTGCAGCCGCCCACCGGTACCGAACCGGCCCTGGTGGTGTCCACGCATCAGCGTGGCTATCTCGACGCCTTGGCGGGGGCTGGGGTCCGGGCGTCCAGTGACCTGGTGGCGCTGAGCATCGGCTCGTACGTGTGCCAGGCGCGGGCCGCTCATCAGACGGATCAGGCGGTGTGGGACTTCGTGTTGCCGATGGTGCGCGCCGACGTGCGCGACTCGGGTAACGACTCGACGGCGCCGCCCACTGGTGAAGTCAATTCGGTGACCGCCGACTACATTCGCATCGCGACCGACAAGCTCTGCTAGGAGCAAGGGAAATCCATGGCAAACACAAGCCGCCGCAAGCGGCACCGAATACTCGGCGTGGCCGCGGCGGTCGCCGTCGGCGTGCTGGTCGGCGTCGTCGTGGCCGCACTGGTGGTGTGGATGCGGCAGCCGGCCACTCCGCCGCCGTCGGCGAATGCCCCTGGCACGTCCGTGCCGAGTGCCCTGCCGCCTGGAACGGCCCCTTCGAAGCCGCGGCCGGAGTTCCAGGACGCCAGTTGTCCCGACGTCCAGGTGCTGTCGATCCCTGGGACGTGGGAGTCGTCGCCCCAGTTGGATCCGGTCAACCCGGTTCAGTTCCCGATCGCGCTGCTGTTGAACGTGACGAATCCGCTACGCGAGGCGTTCGGCCCCGACCGGCTGGCGGAGTACACCGTCCCGTACACCGCGCAGTTCCACAATCCGTTCGCCGCGGACAAGCAGATGTCGTACAACGACAGTCGCAAGGAGGGCACCGTCGCTGCCGTCCGGGCCATCACCGAGATCAACGACCGTTGCCCGCTCACCAGTTTCGTGATCGTCGGGTTCTCCCAGGGGGCGGTGATCGCGGGTGACATCGCCAGCGACATCGGCAATGGCCGTGGCCCCATCGACCCGGACCTGGTGCTCGGAGTGACGTTGATTGCCGACGGCCGCCGCGAGGTCGGGGTGGGCAAGGACGTCGGGCCCAATCCGCCGGGGCAGGGCGCGGAGATCACGCTGCACGAAGTGCCCACGTTGTCCGAGCTCGGGCTGAGCATGACGGGGCCGCGCCCAGGCGGGTTCGGTGCGCTCAACGATCGGGTGAACCAGATCTGCGGTGCGGGCGATCTGATCTGCGCGGCGCCAGAGGGGGCCTTCTCGATCTTCAACCTGCCTGCGACGCTGGAGACGCTCAGCGGTGCGGCCGGGCAGCCGGTGCACGCGCTGTACAACACTCCGCAGTTCTGGGTCCTGGACGGGCAGACCTCCACGGAGTGGACGCGGAACTGGGCGCAGGCGTTGATCGACGGCGCGCCGCACCCCAAGCACGGGTGAGTGTTGGGAACCTGGATTTGGACTGCGGCCCGCCAGTCGCCTAACATTAAGAGAAAAGTAAGAGCCTTATCTTGAATCGGCCCGAATCGGCTGATCAGCGCCCGTAGCGGGGTGTCCGAGCTGTGGTCCCAAAGGGGACGGTTCAACCCCGGTACGATTCTCGGGGTTTGTCAGAGACGAACGGCCGAGTACCCGATGGCTCAAGAAAATGGGCTTTGACAGGAGAGTGACATGGGATTCCACAATCCTTTCTTGAAGGACGGTTTACTTCGGTTTCCCGACAACGGCAGCATCGTGCGGCACGTCGAGAAGTGGGCGAAGGTCCGCGGCGACAAGTTGGCCTACCAATTCCTGGACTTCTCCACCGAGCGCGACGGCGTCCCCCGCGATCTGAACTGGGCCCAGTTCAGCCTCCGCAACCGCGCGGTCGGCGCCCGCTTGCAGCAGGTCACCCAGCCCGGTGACCGGGTGGCCATCCTGTGCCCGCAGAACCTCGAGTACATGGTGGCGTTCTTCGGCACGCTGTACTCCGGCCGCATCGCGGTGCCGCTCTTCGACCCGGCTGAGCCGGGCCACGTCGGCCGGTTGCACGCGGTGCTCGACGACTGCCAGCCCACCGCCATCCTGACCACCACCGACTCCGCAGAGGGGGTACGGAAGTTCTTCCGTAGCCGCCCGGCCAAGGAGCGTCCCCGCGTCATCGCCGTCGACGCGGTGCCCGACGAGGTCAGCGCGACGTGGGAGCACGTCGACATCGACATAGAGACCATCGCGTACCTGCAGTACACCTCCGGTTCGACGCGCATTCCGACCGGCGTGCAGATCACCCACCTCAACCTGGCCACCAACGTGGTCCAGGTGATCGAGGCCATCGGTGGTGAGGAAGGCGACCGGGGCGTGTCCTGGCTGCCGTTCTTCCACGACATGGGTCTGATCACGGCCATGGTCTCGCCGATGATCGGCCACTACGTCACGTTCATGACCCCGGCGGCGTTCGTGCGCCGGCCGGGCCGGTGGATCCGGGAATTGGCGCGCAAGGAGGGCGACACCGGCGGAGTCATCTCCGTGGCGCCCAACTTCGCCTTCGACCATGCCGCGGCGCGTGGCGTGCCCAAGGAGGGCGAGCCGCCGCTGGATCTGTCCAACGTCAAGGCCGTGCTCAACGGCAGCGAGCCGATCTCGGCCGCGACGGTGCGCCGCTTCAACGAGGCGTTCAGTCCGTTCGGGTTCAAGCCGGAGGCCATCAAGCCGTCCTACGGGCTGGCCGAGGCCACGCTGTTCGTCTCGAGCACCCCGGTGAACCAACCGCCGAAGATCATCTACGTCGACCGCGACGAGCTCAACGCGCACCGGTTCGTCGAGGTGTCGCCGGATTCGCCGAGTGCGGTCGCCCAAGCATCGGCGGGCAAGGTCGGCGTGGCCGAGTGGGCCACCATCGTCGATGCGGAATCGGCCAGCGAGCTGCCCGACGGACAGATCGGCGAGATCTGGATCAGCGGCCAGAACATGGGCACCGGCTACTGGGGCAAGAAGGAAGAGACCGTTGCGACCTTCCAGAACATCCTGAAGTCGCGGACCAGCCCGTCCCACGCCGAAGGCGCGACGGACGACGCCACGTGGGTGCGCACCGGCGACTACGGCGCCT
>JAHFVB010000573.1 GCA_023264755.1 Mycobacterium sp.
GCCCGTGGTGCCGAGCCCGGCGACGAAGTGGGTGAGCTCCGGCAGGTCGGCCAGTAGCTCCGGACCCGTGCCCTCGTAGTGCGCGGCGGCGTTCGCGGGGTTGCCGTACTGGTAGAGCATCACCCACTCGGGATTCTCGTGCGCCAGCTGCTTGGCCATCGCCACCGCGGTGTTGGACCCACCCTCGGCGGGCGAGTAGATGATCTTCGCGCCGTAGAGCTCCAGCAGCTGGCGACGCTCGATCGACGTGTTCTCCGGCATCACGCAGATCATTCGATAGCCCTTGAGCAAGGCCGCCATCGCCATCGAAATGCCCGTGTTGCCACTCGTCGGCTCCATGATCACCGCCCCGGGATGCAAGAGCCCGTCCCGCTCGGCCTGTTCGATCATCCGCAACGCGGGCCGGTCCTTGATGGATCCGGTGGGGTTGCGGTCCTCGAGTTTGGCCCAGAGCCGTACGTGCGGGGCGCCGCCGTCATCCGAAGAGTCGTCCCACCGCGGCGAAAGCTTCTGCAACCCCACTAGCGGGGTGTTGCCGAGCGCCTCGAGCAGTGAGTCGTACCGAGCCAAACTCAGCCACCCGCCACGGCGGGCAGGATCGTCACCGAGTCACCGTCGGCGACCTCGGTGGCAAGTCCACCGGAGAACCGGACGTCCTCGTCGTTGACGTAGACGTTGACGAAGCGGTGCAGTTTGTCGCCGTCGACGATGCGGTCGGTGATCCCCGCGTAGTTGGCTTCGAGGTCGCTGATCACTGCCTGCAGCGTCGCGCCACTGGCGGTGACGCGCTTCTCGCCTCCGGTGTGGGTACGCAAGATGGTCGGGATGGAAACGGTGACGGACATGTGGCGGGCTCCTCCAGCTCCTAGTTCTGGTACTGCTCGACGATTTCGACGGGCTCCTCGGTGACGACGCCGTCGACGATGCGATAGCTCCTCACCTCGTCTTGCCCGGGTGTCCTGGTGGAGATCAGCACGTAGTGCGCGTCCGGCTCGGAGGCGTAGGAGACGTCGGTGCGGCTCGGGTAGGCCTCGGTGGCGGTGTGCGAGTGGTAGATGACGACCGGCGCATCGCCCGCGTCGTCGAGGCCGCGCCATACCTTCAGCTGCTCACCGGAATCGAACCGATAGAACGTCGGCGACCGCTCCGCGTTGAGCATCGCGATCAGCCGTTCCGGACGATCGGATCCCTCGGGTCCGGCGATGATGCCGCACGCCTCGTCGGGGTGGTCGGCCCTGGCGTGCGCGACCATGGCCTGCACCAAGTCACGGCGAATCACCAGCACCTCAGGACCGTCCTTCCACGTCGTTCACGAACGCACCACGACACCTAGTCGGACACTTGGTCGCGGAACGCTCCTGGCAACATGTCTCGGTAGGTGGGTATTCCTGCCACCGATTCAGCGGCCAATACCCCGACCATCACCGCGCGGGCCAGACAGTCCGCCGCGGCGGCGCCCACGGCGGTGGTCAGCTTGGTCTCCGGCGAGAGTCCAGCGGGCGTAGCCGCCCCGGTCCAGCAGGCCGGGGCCACCTCGATGGCACCGGTGGCCAACGCGAATACGGTGTCGCCGTCGAGCGGCGTATGCGCCGGTCGGATGGTGCGCGCCAACGCGTCCTGCGCAGCGACGGCGACGCGCCGACAGGCCGCCGGGCTCAACAGGGCATCGGTGGCGACGACGGCGATGCTGGTGTTCAGTGGCGACAGTTCGGCGTCGCGGGTGCGGAACGCCTCGAGCTCCTCGGCGCCCGGCGCGCTCAGCCCGAACTCCGCGATCTGATCGGCTTGCCACGGCAGTCCCGTCGCCGGATCGGCCACGTTGCCCGCCGAGTTCACCGCCACGATCGCGCCCACGGTGACCCCGATGTCGTCGAGTCGAATCGACGCCGTGCCCAACCCGCCCTTGAGCACGCCCGCCCGTGCCCCCACGCCCGCACCGACCGTGCCGGTCGCCACGACCACGCCGGCCGCCTCCGCCGCGCGGTAGCCGAACTCGGCCGTCGGGCGGCATTGCCACCCACCGACCGGGAGGTCGAAGATCACCGCAGCGGGAACGATCGGCACCACGCCACCGTCCATCACCACGCCGCGGTCGTGTTGTTCGAGCCACTGCATCACGCCGTCGGCGGCAGCCAGGCCATAGGCGCTGCCGCCGGTCAGTACCACCGCGTCGACGTAGCGCACGCTGTTGGCGGGGTCCAGCAGGTCGGTCTCGCGGCTGCCCGGCGCCCCGCCGCGGACGTCGACCGCCCCGACGGTGCCCGGCGGAGTCAGCACGACGGTGGTCCCGCACGCCCAGCCGGTACCCAATGTTGCTTCGGGATCCAACCTTTGGTGGTGCCCGACGAGAATGCCCGATACGTCGGTGATGCTTCCGCTCACGTCTCCCCCTCGCGATTTCGGCGTGCTGAGGCGCGCCGAGCGCGCCTCAGCACGCCGAAATCGCTCACGAGCGCCCCTTGCTGATGAGTCCGAGCACCAGATACTCCTGAAGCACCGTCAACCACTGGTACACGTCGAGGTGCCCGGACATCGGGTGCCCTTCTGGCAGCCGCTCCGGCCCGGAGGGGCTGATCTCGAGCATCGTGCCCAACGCCAACCGCACGTCGTTGACCGCCGCGGCCCAGCAGTGCGCGTCGGGTTCGGTCAGCTCGAACTTGCCCCCGTCGGCCGGAAGAGTAGCCAGGAGACGTTGCGCCGCTTCGCGTTTGGCGTCGATTATCGACGGCTCGTGCAGGCTGCGCAGCGCACTGTTGAGGCTCTCCGCGGTGCCCGAACCGGCCGGATGTTCGGTCTGCGCGCGGTAGAAGTCGGGCAGCAGCCGCTTCATCGTGTCATCGTCCGGCGGCGTCGAATGCCCCGTCCGTATCCCCGTTAGTTGTTCGAGTTCGTCTGTCGGCGAGGATGTCTCGCGATCGTCGAGCATCTCGAGCAGCGATGTCACCAGACTTCGCAACAGCGCCGCCTCGTGGGCGGCCAGGGCCGAACGGAAGCGTGCCCCCTCGGAGGTATCGACCCGCTTCCACTTGCGCACGACTGCTCAGCGGTCCTGCTGCATCGTGGCCCATAGCCCGGCCGAGTGCAGCTTGGTCACGTCGACCTCCATGGACTCGCGGCT
>JAHFVB010000173.1 GCA_023264755.1 Mycobacterium sp.
AGAACTCGGCGCCGTACTTGACCTCGCCCATGCTCTCGGCGAGCACCTTGCCCATCTCCAGGGTCATCAGCGTCGCGAACTCCTCGGCGCGGGCGGTGATCGCCTCGAACACCGAACGCAGGATCTCGCCGCGCACCCGCGGCGCAGTGGCAGCCCACTCGGCCTGCACGGCGGCGGCCGCGTCGAGCGCCGCGATGCCGTCCTCGGGAGTGGCGTTCGCGATGGCGACCAGCACCTCGTCGGTGGCCGGATTGAGCACGTCGAAAGTCGATGAACCCGCACGCTCCTCACCGCCGATCCACAGGCCGGTGGGCACGGTGGAAAGGAGCGCTCGTGGATCAATTCGGATGTCCATACGTTCATCATTTACACCCTCGAAAGGCGCGCCGCACTAGGGTCGAGATATGTCTGTTCAACCCGCTGCGATTCCCGACATCACCGCGACTCCGGCATGGAACGCGTTGGCCCGTCACCACGACGAGATCGGCGGCAAGCACCTGCGTGAGTTCTTCGCCGAGGACCCCGCACGTGGTCGCGAGTTGACGTTGACCGTCGGTGACCTCTACGTCGACTACAGCAAGCACCGCGTCACGCGCGAGACGCTGAAGCTGCTGGTCGACCTCGCCAAGGCGGCCGGCCTGGAGGCCAAGCGCGACGCCATGTTCTCCGGAGTGCACATCAACACCTCCGAGGATCGGGCGGTCTTGCACACCGCGCTGCGGCTGCCGCGGGGCGCGCAATTGGTGGTGGACGGACAGGACGTCGTGGCCGACGTGCACGAGGTGCTCGACGCCATGGGTGACTTCACCGACCGGTTGCGCAACGGCGAGTGGACGGGCGCCACGGGTCAACGCATCACGACGGTGGTCAACATCGGCATCGGCGGCTCCGACCTCGGCCCGGTGATGGTGTACCAGGCGTTGCGGCACTACGCCGACGCGGGCCTCTCGGCCCGCTTCGTGTCCAACGTCGACCCGGCCGACCTGGTCGCCAAGTTGGCCGGATTGGACCCAGCCACAACGCTTTTCATCGTGGCATCCAAGACGTTCTCGACCCTGGAGACGCTGACCAACGCCACTGCGGCGCGGCGCTGGCTCACCGAAGCCCTCGGCGATGCCGCGGTCTCCAAGCACTTCGTCGCGGTGTCGACCAACAAGAAGCTGGTCGACGACTTCGGCATCGACACCGCCAACATGTTCGGCTTCTGGGACTGGGTCGGCGGGCGTTACTCGGTGGACTCGGCGATCGGGCTGTCGGTCATGGCGGTCATCGGCAAGGAACGGTTCGCGGAGTTCCTGGCCGGCTTCCACGTGGTCGACGAGCACTTCCGCACCGCCCCCCTGGAGGCGAATGCTCCTGCGCTGCTTGGCCTCATCGGACTTTGGTACAACGAGTTCTTCGACGCGCAGGCCCGGGCGGTGCTGCCGTACTCGAACGATCTGACCCGGTTCGCCGCCTACCTGCAGCAGCTGACGATGGAGTCCAACGGCAAGTCGGTGCGGGCCGACGGCAGCCCCGTGACGACCCAAACCGGTGAGATCTTCTGGGGCGAGGCGGGGACCAACGGTCAGCACGCCTTCTATCAACTGCTACATCAGGGCACCCGGCTGGTGCCGGCCGACTTCCTCGGGTTCTCCCAGCCCACCGACGATCTGCCCACCGCCGACGGCACCGGCAGCATGCACGACCTGTTGATGAGCAACTTCTTCGCCCAGACCCAGGTGTTGGCCTTCGGCAAGACGGCGGAGGAGATCTCCGCCGAGGGGACTCCGGCCGATGTCGTGCCCCACAAGGTGATGCCCGGAAATCGGCCCACCACTTCGATTTTGGCCACCAAGCTGACCCCGTCGGTGGTCGGCCAGTTGATCGCGCTGTACGAGCACCAGGTGTTCACCGAGGGTGTCGTCTGGGGTATCGACTCGTTCGACCAGTGGGGCGTCGAGTTGGGCAAGACCCAGGCCAAGGCCTTGCTGCCGGTACTCACCGAAGACGCCTCACCCGCCGAGCAGTCGGACAGTTCGACCGACGCCCTGGTGCGGCACTACCGCGTCGAGCGCGGTCGCGCCGGCTAGCCCCCTCAGGCGAAGCGCTTGGTGTACTTCGGCGGCAGCACCTTCAACAGCTCCACCAGCGGCCACCACGGCCACGCTGGCACTACGGCGCGGCCCTTCTCCTTCTCGATGGCATCGACCATCGCCTTGACCCCGGTCAGGTTGTCGACCATGAGCAAGGTGGAGTTGGAGCTCGCCGTCATCTCCGACTCGATGTAGCCGGGCTCGAGCACCGTGATCTTGATGGGGCCGGACGGGTACTCCGCGCGCAGCGATTCACCCAACGACGTCACTCCGGCCTTGCTGGCCGCATACGCCGCCTTGAACCCGGGTACGCCCTTGTTGCCCAGCACCGACGACACCAGCACCAGGTGTCCTGCGCCCGCCTTCTTGAACAGCTCCAGGGCCGTTTCGATCTGCACCAAGGCCGACACCAGGTTGGTCTCGAGGGTGGCCTTGTTGGCCCAGAGCTTGCCGCCTCCCATCGGGTAGCCCTTGCCGATGCCCGCGTTGACGATGACGCAGTCGATGCCACCCAGCTCCGCGCTGAGCTCGGCGAACACCTTGGGCACCGCTTCGTGGTCGTTGACGTCGAGGGCGGCGACCGCGACCTTGATGTGGGGATGCCGCGAGGTGAGCTCAGTCTTGAGCTCCTCGAGGTTGTCGGTACGGCGGGCGCACAGCGCGAGGTCGCGGCCCTTGGCGGCGAACTGGCGGGCCATGCCGGCACCCAGTCCAGAGCTTGCGCCGGTGATGAGGATCTTCTGCCGAGTCATCAGTGGAGAATAGCCAAACTCGACAGATGTCAAGAATCGGCTGGGGGATCATGGACCGATGAGGCAATTGGCCCCGATGCTCGTCGGAACTCTGCTGACCGGACTGATGACGGGATTGCCCGCGGCGCGCGCCGACCAGCCCAGCCCGCTGTACGCACTGGTGGACACCGCCGCCGCTCGGCTACAGACGGCCGACCCGGTGGCCGCGTTCAAGTGGGTGAAGGGCGGTTCGATCGAGGATGCGCCACGCGTGGCGCAGGTGCTCGACGCCGTGGCCGCCGACGCGACCGGGCACGGGATCGATCCGCAACCGGTCCGCGTGTTGTTCGAGAACCAGATTCACGCGACGGAGGGCATCGAGTACGCCCGCTTCGGGCAGTGGAAGCTGGACCCCGCGACCGCGCCGACGGCGGCGCCGGATCTGTCGGCCTCGCGGGCGGCCATCGACCGGTACAACCATCAAATGGTGGGCGAGCTTGCCCTGCATCAGGATTCGCTCAACGGACCGGATTGCTCCATTGCGCTGGATCAAGCCAAGACGGCCGTCGTCGCCGACCGGTCGCTGGATCCGCTGTATCAGCAGGCTCTCACCCTGGCGACCAGCTCGTATTGCACGCCTACTTGAGCAGTTTGGACATCCGCCGGTCGGCCAGCACCTTGCCGCCGGTCTGGCAGGTCGCGCAGTACTGAAAGGACTTGTCGGCGAACGACACTTCCCGTACCACGTCGCCGCATACCGGGCACGGCAGTCCGGTGCGGGCATGTACGCGCAACCCCGAGCGCTTCTCGCCCTTCAGCGTGGCGGCCCCTTGCCCGACCGACCGCGCCACGGCATCGGTCAGTACCGAGTTCATCGCGTCGTACAACGCCGAGAGTTGCGCGTCGGTCAGCTTGCCCGCCGTGGCGAAGGGCGACAACTTGGCGACGTGCAGGATCTCGTCGCTGTAGGCGTTGCCGATGCCCCCGATGACCTTCTGGTCGGTGATGACGGTCTTGATGCGCCCGCCATTGCCCTTCAACGCGGCCGCCAACCCCTCGGCATCCAGCGCGAGCGCGTCGGGACCGAGGCTGGCAAGCTGCGGCACCTTCATCGGATCGTCGACCAGCCAGACCGCCAGCCGCTTCTGCGTTCCGGCTTCGGTGAGGTCGAATCCCGGTGCCTCGCCGGGGGTTCCAAGATGGACACGCAGGGCGATGGGGCCCTTGCCCGGTTTGAGCGGAGCGGCGGCCAGCTTGTCCGACCAGCGCAACCAACCGGCCCTGGACAGGTGGGTGATCAAGTGCAGGTCGCCGACCTGCAGCCCGAGGTACTTGGCCCAGCGATTGGCACCGGTGACGGTATGCCCGTACAGCGCCGTGGGCGGTGGGTCGAACGTCTTGAGCACCGAGAACGCCGAGACGTCGATCCGCCCCACCGGCCGCCCCACGGCGTGCCGCCGGAGGTGGTCGGCCAACGCTTCTACCTCGGGTAGTTCTGGCATACGACCAGTCTGCCGAGCCGGCCACCCACGTGTCCATGGGTGTTCGTAGTCAGCGCGCTCAGTTCTTTTCGTCGGGCAGCACCAGCGACAGCAGCCAGCTGACGATGGACAGCATGATGGCCGCCCAGATCGCCGACCACCAGAAGTCGCTGACGTGCAGCCCCCAGCCCGTGGTGGTGTCGGTGATCCACGACGTGATCCACAGCATCAGCGCGTTGATGACGATGTGGACGAGGCCGAGCGTGAGGATGTACAGCGGTATCGCGATGAACTGCACGATCGGTTTGATGAACGCGTTGACCACGCCGAATATCACGGCGACGACGAAGATGATGCCGACCCGCTTGACCAGGTCGCCTTCGCCACCGACGAAGTAGATGCTGCGGGGGATGATCAGCGTCACGACCCACAGCGCGATGCCGGTGAAGGCGGCGCGAACGAGGAATTGGCCCATTCGTCAAATCATGCCAGGCTCTGCCGCGTGAGCGCACACTGTCCGCGCGAATGGTCTAGTCGCACTGGAGGGTTCGAATGCCAGTGCTCGACAGCCATTATCCGGGCGCGCGCAACAGGTACGTGTCCATGATCCAACCGTGGCGCTCGCGAGCCTCGGCGCGCACGGCGGCGATGTGCTCCCCGACCTCGCCGACGGTGCCGGCCACCAGCAGTTCGTCGGGCGTTCCGAGGTAGGCCCCCCACCAGATCTTGGCTTCGGGCATGCACCCGCGGAACGCGCAGTCGCCGTCGAGCATCACCACGGCCGTGCCCGACAGCCCGTCCTCACGCAGCCGTCGGCCCGTCGTGATGAGCACCGGCTCGCCGACGTCGTTGAGCGGGATCCGGTGCCGCGCAGTGAGCGCCTGGATTGCGGTGATGCCCGGGATGACGTCGTAGTCGATGTCGATGCGCTCGGCGACCATGTCGAGGATGCGCAGGGTGCTGTCGTACAGCGCCGGGTCGCCCCAGGCCAAGAAGGCCCCGACGCCGTCGTCGCCGAGTTCGTCGAGCAGGGCCTGCGCCCAGAGGTCCGCGCGCGCCGCGTGCCAGGAGTTGACGGCCTGGTGATAGTCGCCGGTCTTGGCACGCTTCGGGTCGGGCAGTTCGACGAAGCGGTAGCCGGGTTCGCGGATGAACCGGGCGCAGACCTCGCGGCGCAGCGCGACCAGATCGTCCTTCTGGGCGCCCTTGTCCATGGCGAAGAACACGTCGGTGTCGTTCAGCGCGGCAACGGCCTGCGCCGTGACGTAGTCGGGGTCACCCGCTCCGATGCCGATTACATGGATGCGTCTGATCACGGGGCCATCAGTATCCGGTACCGGGGGTATTGACATCTTGATCTGGGGCTCATTACGTTCTGGAGCATAACGTCAGCGAAGGGACTCAACGATGAGCACTTGCGCGAAGAGCGGGTGGTGGCGATGACGCTGTCCCCCGATGCCGTCCGGCCCAATGCCCCGACGCGCGAAGAGTTCTCGGAACGCCTGCTGCGCGGCTCGGTGAAGAAGTACTACGAGCCGATCGTCGACATCGACTGGGACGCCGAGCTCGATCCGGACAAGTTCTTCCTGCCACCCAAGGTGGTATCGCTGTACGGAACGCCCATGTGGGACGCCATGACCCGCGCACAGCAGATCGAACTGTCGCGTCAGGAACTGGTCAACACGCTCTCGGCGGGCATCTGGTTCGAGAACATCCTCAACCAGGCCATTCTGCGGACCATCATGCATCAAGATCCGACGGCCAGCGCGACGCACTACGCGCTGACCGAAATGGGTGACGAAACCCGGCACATGGTGATGTTCGGCCGGGCCATCGAGCGCGTCGGCGCCAAGCCCATCGCGCCAAGGCGCTACCAGCGGATGATCATCAACGCGCTCCCACTCACCTTCAAGGGCTCCCTGCTGTGGATCGCCGCGCTGATTGGCGAGGAGATCTTCGACTCGCTGCAGCGCCAGATGATGGACGACCCCGAGTTGCAACCAATGGTGCAGCGGCTCATGCGGATTCACGTGACCGAGGAGGCCCGTCACATCCAGTTCGCGCGGGACGGCGTGCGCAAGCGCATCGGCGACATGCCACGGCCGAATCGCTGGTGGGTGGGCAACCTCAACGGTGTCGGCGGCTACTTCTTCCAGTTCCTGTTCACCAACCGGGCACCGTATCGGCGCGTCGGCCTGGATGCGCGCCAGGCCCGCCGGGTGGCGCGGCGCAGCCCCCACCGTCACGAAGTCCAGATCGCCGGGTTCGCACCGCTGGCCGCCTTCCTCGACGAGGTGGGGTTGCTGGGCCCGATCGCGCGTCGGATGTGGCGGCGCACGCACTTCCTACCGAGCAGCCCCGTGGCCCACCCGTCCGAGCAGCGCCTCGAGGCCGCACCCGACGAGGTGTACGACGGCCCGGCCACCCTACGCGTCGCCGACGACGACCACTCGGTACGCGTACGACTCACCGGCCACCTCGATCCGATCGACGGCAAATACCACTGGCGCGGAACGATTTTCGGGGCGCTCCCCGACGACGTCCTGAAACGCCCGGAGGCCCTGCTGACCGCCAACGGCCGTACCGCCGCGGCCCGGCTCACCGAACGCTCGGCGCAGGGTGGCTACTCCGTGACCGGAATGGGCGCGCCACCCTTCAGCTGAGGTAGCGCCGAGATCAGCACGACGACGGCGAACACCGCTCCGATCGTCCCGGATATCAGCAGCGGCCACCGGCCGTCGGCACCCCACAGCAGGCTGGCCCACAGCCCGGCGAGCAGCATCGCCAAACCCGTCGCGCCCTGGAAGACCCCCTGCGCACTGGCCTGACAATCCCCCGATGCCTCGCTCCCCCCGGCGCGGCCCTTGCTCACCAGCGTCGAGATCCAGGCCTTCCCCACGCCGTCGGTGCATCCCGTAAAGAGCCCGTACACCCCGATCAACAACCAGGCGGTCAGCGGATCGTCGGTCAGCCCGAGGCCCGTATAGCCAATCGCGAAGAACGTCAACCCGATTCCGAACACGGCCGGTTGTGGCAGCCGGTCGGCCAGCAGGCCAGCCGGGTAGCTGGAGAGCGCGTAGACCGCGTTGTAGGTGACGTAGGCCAGAATCACCTCGACGACGGAGAAGCCGATCTCGTTGAGCCTCAACAGCAGAAGCGCGTCCGGGAAGTTGATGACGCTGAACGCGACGAGTAGGCCCGTGACGCGCCAGTAGCCACCGGGTAGGTCCCGCACGTGCGACAGGATGCTCGCCCGCACCGTCGTCACCAGTCGTCGCGGTTCCCTGGTGGCGAAGACCAGCGCGACGCTGAGCACGGCAGGCACCACGGCCACCCACAGCAAGGGTGCGATCCGATGGTCGAGCAGTTCGTAGCCCACCAGTCCCAGGAGCGGCCCGATGACCGCGCCGGCGGTGTCCATGGCCCGGTGGAACCCGAACACCCGACCGCGCGCGGAGACGTCCACGTCGACCACCAGCAGCGCATCTCTGGGCGCACCGCGCAGCCCCTTGCCGAGGCGGTCGGCGACGCGGCCCGCGAGCACCCCCGGCCAGGCGCCGAAGGCGGCGACCATCACCTTGCCGAGGGCCGCGAGGCCATAGCCCGTGGCGATCAGCGGGCGGCGCGCGTACCGGTCGCCGAGTGGTCCGGAGGCGAGCTTGGTCAGCGCCGCCGCGCCCTCGGCCGCGCCCTCGATGGCGCCCACCACGGACGGCGGCGCTCCGAGTACCGCGGTCAGGTAGATCGGCAGCAACGGATAGAGCAGCTCGCTGGCAGTGTCCTGCAAGAGCGACACCGCCGAGAGCACGCGGACGTTGCGGGTCAACCAGGGTCCGGGCACGACGACAATGATGCTCCGGGATTCCGCGCTACCAAATTAGAACGTGTTCTAGTATCGGGTTCATGCGGTTCACCTATGCGGAAGCAATGACCGATCCCAAGTACTACATCCCGCTGGCCAAGGCGGCCGACCAGGCCGGATACCACGCAATGACGATCCCGGACAGCATCGCCTACCCCGAGGAATCAGACTCGAAGTATCCGTACACCGCGGACGGCAACCGCGAGTTCCTGGACGGCAAGTCGTTCATCGAATCGTTTGCATTGATCGGCGCACTCTCGGCGGTGACCACCAACCTGCACTTCAACATCTTCGTGTTGAAGCTGCCGATCCGTCCGCCCGCATTGGTGGCCAAGCAGGCCGGCTCGCTGGCCGCGATGTTCGACAACCGGCTCGGCCTCGGCGTCGGCACCAGCCCGTGGCCCGAGGACTACGAGATCATGGGCGTGCCCTTCGGCAAACGTGGCAAGCGGATGGACGAGTGCATCGACGTCATCCGGGGGCTCACCTCCGGCGACTACTTCGAGTACCACGGCGAGTTCTACGACATCCCCCGGTTCAAGATGACGCCGGCCCCCACCAAACCGGTGCCGATCCTGATCGGCGGGCACGCCGACGCCGCGCTGCGCCGTGCCGCGCGCAACGACGGCTGGATGCATGGGGGCGGCGATCCCGACGAGCTCGACCCGCTGCTCGCCAAACTTCAGAAGTTCCGGGACGAAGAGGACCGATTCGGCCTGGCCGACGAGTTCCAGATCCACGTCATCTCGATCGACGGGTTCACGCTCGACGGCGTCAAACGGCTCGAGGACAAGGGCGTCACCGACGTCATCGTCGGCTTCCGGAT
>JAHFVB010000174.1:0-8366 GCA_023264755.1 Mycobacterium sp.
TGAGCCGCGATCCAGTGGGTGGCGACTGCCTTCGTGGAAGGACAGTTGGTAGAAGACGAGCGTCGGCACGATCACCGCGACGCCGACCTGCTGGTCACCCTCGGCGACGAGCAGGGAGACGGTGGCGCCGAGGTCGTCGGCCAGCGTGCGCAGCGTCGGCACGCTGAGCGCCCGAAGGTTGTTGTCGAAGGCTGCCCCCAGCACCGCCAGCGCTGCGGCGGGCCGGTACTTGCCGTCTTGGCCCTTCACCACGTAGCGGGCCTGCGTGAGCGTCGACAGCAGTCGATACGCGATGGTGCGGTGCACTCCGACGTGATCGGCGACCTGCTGGGCCGTCATCCCCGACGGGGACGTGGCCACGGCCTGCAGCGCCGACAGCCCTCTGGCCAGGGTCTGCGAGCCCGCGGCCACCCGGTCGGGCGGGTCACCGGCGGGGCTGCCGACTTCCTTGACAGACGTCATCAGGAGAGTGATGCTCTATGGATAGTGCACATTAGTGTGCGATATTAGCACATACTACTGGCGAGAAAAGAGAATGACATTTACGCCGCGACGGCTGACGAAGGGCAGGCATGACAGCGTCCCCCGTGTTCGAGAGCGTCTGGAGTGACCTCCAGGGCGTTCCGTTTTCGCAGGGCTACCTCGATGTCGGTGGGGTGCGCACGCGCTACCTGCACGCCGGCGACCCGACCACGCCGACCCTGGTGTTGCTGCACGGTTCCGGCGGCCACGCCGAGGCCTACGTACGCAACCTCGAGGCCCACGCCGAACACTTCTCCACGTGGTCGATCGACATGCTCGGCCACGGCTACACCGACAAGCCCGGCCACCCGTTGGAAGTCGCCCACTACGTCGGGCACCTGTTGACGTTCTTCGACACCATCGGCGCCGGACGCGTTCACCTGTCCGGCGAATCGCTCGGCGGCTGGGTGGCCGCCCGCGCGGCGTGCGACCACCCGGACCGCATCGACCGGTTGGTGCTGAACACCGCGGGTGGTTCACAGGCCGATCCCGAGGTGATGAAGCGCATCGTCACCTTGTCCATGGCTGCCGCCGAGAACCCCTCCTGGGAGACCGTGCAGGCCAGGATCAAGTGGCTGATGGCCGACAAGACCAAGGACTACGACGACATCGTCGCCAGCCGTCAGCGGGTGTACCGCCAGCCGGGCTTCGTCAGAGCGATGAGCGACATCATGGCGCTGCAGGATCCCGATATCCGGGCCCGAAACCTGCTCGGGCCCAAGGAGTACGGCGCCATCACGGCGCCGACGCTGGTGTTGTGGACCAGTGACGATCCCACCGCCGACGTCAGCGAGGGCAGCCGCATTGCTTCGATGATCCCGGGGGCCCGCTTCGAGGTGATGCCCAATTGCGGGCATTGGCCTCAGTACGAGGACGCCAAGACCTTCAACGCCTTGCACATCGACTTCCTGCTGGGCCGCTGACGTGACGGACGACCCGGTGACCAGCGTGGACGTGCTCGTGGTCGGCGCCGGTCCGGTGGGCCTGACGTTGGCGAACATCCTTGGCCTACAGGGTGTTCGGACGTCGATCATCGATGAGCGCGACTCGCTGATCGACTATCCCCGGGGGGTCGGGCTCGACGACGAGGCGCTGCGCACGTTCCAGTCGATCGGCCTGGTCGAGCGGGTGCTGCCACACACCGTGCCCAACCAGATTCTGCGCTTCTACGACGGCAACCGGCGGCTGCTCGCCGAAATGGCCCCGCCTGACGCATGTTTCGGCTGGCCCAAGCGCAACGGGTTCGTCCAGCCGATGGTGGATGCGGAGCTGCTTCGCGGGCTCGACCGGTTCGACTGTGTCGACGTGCGGTGGAATGCCCGAATGGAGTCGTGCGACCCGTCCGACTCCGGGGTTACCGTCCACATCGCGGGAGCACCTTCGGTTACCGCCCGCTACGTCGTGGGCTGCGACGGCGGCCGCAGCGCGACCCGTGGGCAGATGGGGGTGTCCTTCGAGGGCACCACCTCTGCGACGCGCTGGTTGGTGGTGGACCTGGCGACCGATCCGCTCGGCCACCCCAACAGCGAGGTCGGGGCCGACCCCGCGCGGCCGTACGCGTCGATCTCGATTGCCCACGGAATTCGACGCTTCGAGTTCATGATTCATGCCGACGAGACCGACGAGCAGGTCGAGCGGCCCGAGTTCATCGCGCGCATGCTGGCCCCGTTCGTCCCGCATCCCGACCGTGTCGAGGTCATCCGGCACCGCGTCTACACCCACCATTCCCGCATTGCCGGGGCGTTCCGCCAGGGCCGCATGTTCCTGGCAGGCGACGCCGCACACCTGATGCCGGTGTGGCAGGGGCAGGGGTACAACAGCGGGATCCGGGACTCGGCCAACCTGGGCTGGAAGCTGGCGGCGGTGGTCACCGGCCGAGCCGGTGACGCGCTGCTGGACACCTACGATGCCGAGCGGCGCAAGCACGCCCGGGCGATGATCGACCTGTCCACCATGGTGGGCCGGGTGATCTCGCCGACCGATCGCAGGGTTGCGATGTTGCGCGACAGACTCATTCGGTCTGCTTCGGTGGTCCCCACGCTAAAGCGCTACATCCTCGAGATGCGGTTCAAGCCGATGCCGCGCTACGCACAGGGGGCCATCGCCCACCTGGAGTCGGGTTCGGCCACCTCACCGACGGGCACGCTGTTCATTCAGCCCCGAGTCGACACGCGCGCCACCCGCGACGTCCTGCTCGACGACGTGATCGGGCCGGGCTTCGCCGTGCTGGCCTGGAACAACAACCCTCGAAAGTTGCTCGGCGAAGCCGCATTCGCTCGATGGAAGCGGCTCGGAGCCAGCTTCCTCGCCGCCCGACCGAGCACCCAGCTGGACTGGACCGGACACGACGATCCGGAGGTCACCGTCGTGGGCGACCGCACGGGCGCGCTCAAGTCGTTCTTCGACGGGCACGCCGAGTCCGTGCTGTTCCTGCGTCCCGACCGGTGCATAGCGGGTGCGTGCCTCGCGCAACTCGCCCCCGAACTGAGCACGGCACTGTTCGACGTGCTCGGCACCAACCAGGGAGAAGAAGGTAACCATGACGGCATCGATAGCCCTGTGCTGCATGTCGCACAGCCCGCTGCTGAATCTGCCGGGGCCATCACGAGAGCTCCTGGATGACGTCAACGCCGCGCTGGCGGACGCGCGCGAGTTCGTACGCGAATTCGCCCCCGAGCTCGTGGTCATCTTCACCCCCGACCACTACAACGGCTTCTTCTACCGGCTGATGCCTCCATTCTGCGTCGGTACCGCAGCGACCGGTGTCGGCGACTACGGAACTGGTGCCGGCCCGCTGAACGTGCCCGCGGACATCGCCACCGCCTGTGCGGAGGCGCTGTGGGAGGCCGGTGTCGACGTGGCGGTTTCGTCGAGCATGGACGTAGACCACGGCACCGTGCAGCCCTTGGAGGTGCTCTTCGGCGTCGCCGACTCGATCCCGGTGATCCCCATCTTCATCAACTCGGTGGCCACTCCACTGGGACCGGTCAAGCGGGCCAGGGCGCTGGGCGCTGCGGTGGGTGACTTCCTGGCGACCCTCGGTCTGCGCGTGCTGGTGATCGGATCGGGTGGGCTGTCCCACGATCCGCCCGTACCGACGTTGGCCACCGCGCCTGCGGCAGCGCTCGGACGAATCGTGCACGGAGAGCCGATGTCCACCCAGCAGCGCGCCGCCCGGCAGACCTCGGTGATGACCGCGGCGCGTGACTTCGCCCACGGGGAGAGCTCGCTGCGGCCGCTGAACCCGGACTGGGACCGGGCGCTGCTCGAGCTCCTCGACGCCAACCGAGTGGCCGACGTCGACGCGTGGTCGAACACCTGGATTTCCTCGGAGGCCGGCAACTCCGCGCACGAGGTCCGTACCTGGATCGCTGCCTTCGCAGCGATGAGCGCGCAGGGCTCCTACGACGTTCGGCTGCGGTACTACCGGGCCGCGCCGGAGCTCATCGCCGGGTTTGCGATCCGAACGGCGCTGCCACGATGACGCAGCACAGTTTCGATCACGAAGTCGACGTGCTGGTCGTCGGTTCCGGCGGCGGCGGCATGACCGCTGCGCTGAAGGCCCAGGCCGAGGGCCTCGATACCTTGATCGTCGAGAAGTCCGCTCAGTTCGGCGGGTCGACTGCGCTCTCCGGTGGCGGAATCTGGGTACCCGGCGCGCCGGCTCAGCGCCGTGCCGGCTACACCCCTTCTGCCGACGACACCTTCGCCTACCTCAAGCGGATCACCGGCGGACTGGTCAGCGATGCCCGTTTGCGGCAGTACGTCGACCAGGCCCCGGAGATGATGGACTTCCTGGAGAAGTCGAGTTCGTGGTTCGAGTTCGTCTGGAAGCCCGGTTATGCCGACTACTACCCGGAGTTGCCCGGCGGCTCCGAGCGGGGCAGCACCATCAACGTCCCCGAAATCGACCTGCGCAAACTCGGGGCCGAGGAGCGCCACCTGCTGACCCCACTGGCCCTGGCGCCGAAGGGTATTTGGTTCGCCCCCAAGGACCTTCGGCTCTTCTATCAGGTGCGGCAAAGCTGGCGCGGCAAGGCCGTCTTGGGGAAGCTCATCTGGCGGATGTTCCGCGCGCACGTGTTCGGCGACCGGATGGCCGCCATCGGGCAATCGCTGATGGCCCGGATGCGGCTGGCGTGCCAGGAACACGACATCCCGCTGTGGCTCGCCACGCCGATGACGGAGCTGCTGACCGACGTCGACGGCAACGTCGTCGGCGCCGTCGTGGAGCGCGACGGCCGCCCACTACGTGTGCGGGCCCGCCGTGGCGTGGTGCTGGCCAGCGGTGGTTTCGACCATGACATGGCCTGGCGCCGGGAGCACCTGCCAGAGCTCGAGAAGGACTGGAGTTTCGGCAATCCCGCTGCGCTGGGGGACGGCATCCGGGCGGGGCAGAAGGTGGGTGGAGCCACCGAGCTGCTCGACGAAGCCTGGTGGTTCCCGGCGATGTGCTGGCCCGACGGCAGGCTGCAGTTCATGCTCAACGAGCGGATGATGCCGTCGCAGTTCGTCGTCAACGGCGCCGGCCGGCGGTTCATCAACGAAGCCGCGCCGTACATGGACTTCGCTCACGCCATGATCGAAGGGCAACGCTCCGGCGTCACGCACATACCGTGCTGGTTGGTCACCGACATCCGGTCGTTCCACCGCTACGTCGTCGGTGGGCATCTGCCCATCCCGAAGATCCCCTTCGCGCCCGTCCCGACCGGATGGAAGGTGCCAAAGGCTTGGCTGGATTCCGGAATCGTCAAGCAGGGCAGCAGCTTCGAGGAGCTGGCGGCCGAGATCGGCGTTCCACCCGAGGCATTGCGCCAGACTGCGGAGCGGTTCAACGAGCTGGCCCGCACGGGACACGACGACGACTTCAATCGGGGTGACAGCGCCTACGACAACTACTACGGCGATCCCACGCTGCCCAACCCAAACCTGCACCCACTGGGAGCGCCGCCGTACTACGCCTTCCAGCTCATCCTCGGCGACCTCGGCACCTCGGGCGGGCTGCGCACCGACGAGTTCGCGCGGGTGCTGCGCGAGGACGACTCGGTGATCTCCGGCCTCTACGCCACCGGCAACGTCACGGCCGCCGTGATGGGCCGCAGCTACGCCGGGGCGGGGGCCACCATCGGTCCCGCCATGACGTTCGGCTACGTCGCCGCCAAGCACATGTCCCGAACAACCGAAGAAGTCAGCCCCACAAACGATTCCACGCTCGACACACACCGGAGGTAAGCATGAAGATTTCGCTGTTCTACGAGTTCGCGTTGCCCCGGCCATGGTCCGACGACGACGAACGCGAGCTCTTCCAGGACGGGCTCGACGAGGTCGAACTCGCCGACAAGGCCGGCTTCTCGACGGTCTGGCTGACCGAACACCACTTCCTCGAGGAGTACTGCCACTCCACCGCCCCGGAGATATTCTTGGCCGCAGCCAGCCAGCGCACCAAGGACATTCGGCTCGGATTCGGCATCATGCACCTGCCGCCCGCCGTCAACCACCCGGCCCGCGTGGCCGAGCGGA
Organism: Mycobacterium sp.; assembly: GCA_023264755.1. GTDB lineage: Bacteria > Actinomycetota > Actinomycetes > Mycobacteriales > Mycobacteriaceae > Mycobacterium. The sequence goes on from JAHFVB010000174.1 coordinate 6,043, forward strand.
TCTCGACACTCGACCTGATCTCCAACGGGCGGGTCGAATTCGGCACCGGCGAATCGTCCTCGGTCGGTGAGCTCGGCGGCTTCAACATCGACCCGGCCGACAAGCGCGGCCAGTGGGAGGAAGCCCTCGAAGTCGCCATCCGCTGCATGGTCGAGGAACCCTTCAGCGGCTTCAAGGGTCAGCACCTCGAGATGCCCGCCCGCAACGTCGTGCCCAAGCCGATGCAGCGTCCACACCCTCCGGTCTGGGTGGCCTGCACCAGGCCATCCTCGGTACAGATGGCCGCCCAGAAGGCCATCGGCGCACTGAGTTTCGCCTACACCGGACCGGGACCGCTCAAGGAACGAGTGGACGGTTACTACCAGGAACTCGAAGAGCGGGGTTCGCCCGTCACGCCGGTGATGAACCCGAACATCCTGGCCATCGGTGGCGACCTCTCGATGATGGTGGCCAAGACCGACGAGCAGGCCGTACAACGGCTCGGAGTCGGCGGCGGGTTCTTCTCGTTCGGCATCATGCACTACTACATGACGGGCATGCACACGCCGGGGCGGACTGGGGTGTGGGAACGCTACCTCAAGGAGGTCGAGGCCGACCCGACGCTGGCCTATGGTCCCGGCCGCGGCGCCATCGGCTCTCCCGATACGGTGCGGGAATTCCTGCGCGGCTACGAGGAGAGCGGGGTCGACGAGATCATCCTGCTGCTCAACCCACGTAGCCACGAAGGCACGATGGAGTCCATCGAGCTGATGGGCAAGGAGGTGCTGCCCGAGTTCATCGAGCGCGACGCGAAGCACGTCGCCGAGAAGGCGAAGCGACTCGAACCCGTATTGGAGAAGCTCGAGAAGCGGCGCGAGGCCTCGATGGCACCGGACTTCGACGAGCACTACTCGTTCGGCGGACTGCCGACCGGCCAGGGCGGAAAGTTCACCTCCAGCGAGATCCCGGAGGCCATGGCCGAGATCAACGAGGGCCGGGTGCAGGCGGCGCAGCTGGAGAAGCAACAGCGGGCCTTGAAGGAAGGTGCAGCCGAGAAGTCCGGATCCTGAGCCGATGACGCGTTTTCGCGAGTTGCTCGACTACACGGACCGTCGCGTCGTGGTGACCGGCTGTGCGTCGGGCATCGGCTCGGCCCTGGTGGGTCAGCTGACCGAACTCGGTGCGGAGGTGGTCGGTCTCGACGTGCGCCCACCCGAGCTCGGGGTCGACGAATTTCACACGCTCGACCTGGCCGACCCCACGTCGATCGACCGTGCGGTCGCGGCGATCGAGGGGCCGGTGGACGCGCTGTTCAATGTCGCCGGAGTGTCGTCTGGCATCGGCAACCCGCTGTTGGTCGTCAAGATCGACTTCCTTGGTACCCGTCACCTGACGGAAGCCCTCGCGGTGCGCATGGGGCCCGGCGCAGCGATCGTCAGTGTGTCGTCGCTGGCCGCGGCGAACTACGAGGCGAACGTGGCCGAGGTGGCGGGGTTGCTCGACACGGACGGATTCGACGACGGAATCGACTGGTGCGCTGAGCATCCCGACGCGCTGGCCGACGGCGGATACCGACTGGCCAAGGAGGCACTGATCCTGTACGCCATGAAGCATGCGGTTCCGCTCGGGAGGCGCGGCATCCGCATCAACTGCACCGGGCCGGGAGTGACCGAAACTCCGATCCTCGATCAGCTACGCACCAAGTACGGCCAGGACTACCTCGACGGCTTTCCGAAACCGCTTGGCCGCGTGTCGAACCCCGATGAGCAGGCCGCAGTGCTGGTGTTCCTCAACAGCGCAGCGGCCGGCTATCTCACCGGTCAGGTGGTGTGGGTCGACGGCGGGATCATCGCAGGCCGGTTCGCCGCCGCTCTGGAAGGAACCGCCTCATGGCCAGCATGAACGACTTCCGTCGGCGCGCCGACGATGTGCGCAACTGGGGCCGGTGGGGTGACGACGACGAATTGGGCACCCTGAACCTCATCACCGCCGAGAAGGTGGCCGAGGCCGCCGGATGCGTCAAGCGGGGGAAGGTCATCCCGCTCGGTGGGGACTTCGGCTCGTCGGGGCCACAGGGGGCGTTCCAGTTCCGCCAAAATCCCGTTCACGTCATGACCGTGGATGGTGGCGACGCCAACACCCTGGTGCAGTATGCGCCGGGGTGGCTACGCAATTCCGTGGCAGGGGAACTCAGTTCGTTCTTCGTCGACAACATCTTCCGGTTCAACGACGACATGATCGTAATGCCCCTGCAAGCGGCCACCCAGTGGGACGCCCTTTCGCACGTCTACTACGAGGACAAGCTCTACAACGGGTTTCCGGCCGACTCGGTGACGAGCTTCGGT
>JAHFVB010000174.1:8376-8957 GCA_023264755.1 Mycobacterium sp.
AGGGCATTACGTCCCGCGGCGTGCTGCTCGACGTAGTCGCTCATCGCGGTGAGGACGTGTTCTGCACCCCCGGGAACCCCATCACGCCAGGCGAACTCGACGACATCGTCGCCAAGCAGGGAGTGACGATCGGGGCCGGCGACATCGTCGTGGTGCACACCGGGTGGTGGACCAGGTTCCTGTCGACGGGCGACGGCGCCGAGCCCGGTTCCGGCCTGGACTGGACCTGTGCGTCGTGGCTGCACGACCACGACGTCGCCGCAGTCGCGGCCGACAACTTGATGGTGGAGGACCCGGATCCGGCCAACGGCGTCGAAGGCACCTTTCTGCCGATGCACATGCTCTGCCTGCGCGACATGGGCCTGATGCTCGGCGAGTACTGGGACCTCACCGGTTTGGCGGCCGACTGCGCCGCGGACGGCGTCTACGAATTTCAGCTGATCGCGCCCCCGTTGAAGGTGGTCGGTGCGGTCGGTGCCCCCGTTAGTCCCATCGCGATCAAGTGAGCGCACCAATGACGACCACATCACCCTTCATCGTTGGACTCGGTGGCACGCTTCGCGTCATCGGACATGCGTTGC
>JAHFVB010000574.1 GCA_023264755.1 Mycobacterium sp.
AACCCGACCGCGGTCGGCGCGTTGTCGCCGGAGCAGTACCACGTCACGCAGGAGAGCGGCACCGAGCGGCCGTTCACCGGCGAGTACTGGGACAACCACGAGCCGGGGATCTACGTCGACGTCGTATCCGGCGAGCCGTTGTTCGCCTCCGTCGACAAGTTCGACAGCGGCACCGGCTGGCCGAGCTTCACCAAGCCCCTCGACGAGAAGCACGTGGTCGAGAAGCGCGACTTCAGTCACCTGATGTTGCGCACCGAAGTGCGCTCGGCCCATGGCGACAGCCACCTCGGACACGTATTCAAGGACGGGCCGCGCGCCGAGGGAGGCTTGCGCTACTGCATCAACTCGGCTTCGCTGAAGTTCATCCACCTCGACGACCTCGAAGCGCAGGGGTACGGCGAGTACAAGGCACTCTTCGGTGGCCAGGAGCGAAGCGACCGGGGAGTCGGACACAGCAAGGAGGACGCACAGGCATGAGCGACTATCAGAAGGCGATCCTGGCCGGCGGTTGTTTCTGGGGCATGCAGGACTTGATCCGCAAGCAGCCGGGCGTCGTGTCGACCCGGGTCGGCTATACCGGCGGCCAGAACGCGAACGCCACCTATCGCAACCACCCCGGCCACGCCGAGGCCATCGAAATCGTCTACGACCCAACGCAAACCGACTTCCGCGCGCTGCTGGAGTTCTTCTTCCAGGTGCATGACCCGACCACGAAGGACCGGCAGGGCAACGACGTCGGCAGCAGCTACCGGTCGGCGATCTTCTACCTCGACGACGAGCAGAAGCGCGTGGCCCTGGACACCATCGCCGACGTGGACGCGTCGGGGTTGTGGCCGGGCAAGGTGGTCACCGAGGTGAGCCCGGCCGGCGACTTCTGGGAGGCCGAGCCAGAGCATCAGGACTACCTGCTGAAGTACCCCAACGGGTACACGTGTCACTTCCCGCGGGCAGGCTGGAAGCTGCCCAAGCGCGAAGCCGCCGCCCAGTAGCAGCCACGTGGCGCCGGGCTACCCCGCCAGCGGAGTCGCCCGGCGTCGCATCACGATGCGGCCGCCCGCCTTCGGCGTGTACGCCACCCCGCGCGAGTGGGTTCCTTCGTCGGGGCGGTCGGTCGGCTGGATTTCCAAGTGCCGCAGGACGGTTCGCAAGACCACGTCCAGTTCGACGTTGGCGAAGACCGCGCCGACGCAACGTCGGGTGCCCCCGCCGAACGGCATGAAGGACAACCCGGGGCGGTGACCGACGAAGCGTTGCGGATCGAACCGGGCCGGATCGCCGAACTCGTCGGTCCGCTCGTGCATCCGCCTGATCGCGACGGTGACCGAATAGCCGCGCGGAATCACCCACTCACCCAGTTGGAAGCGCGGCGCATGGACGTGGCGCCCCGCGAAGTCGATGACGGTGCGCACCCGCTGGGTCTCCAGGATGACGGCCTGCCGATACTCGTTGCCGTCGGTGGCCGCCTCGGCCTCCAGGGCGGCGAGCACGTCGGGGTGGCGGCTGATGCGCTCGAACGCCCACGCCAGCGTCGAGGCGGTGGTCTCGTGGCCGGCGGCCAGCAGCGTCAACAGTTCGTCGGCGATGTCGCGATTGGACATCACCGTCCCGTCTTCGTAGGTGCTGCGCAGGAGCAGGGCCAGCACGTCGTCGCGGGCTTCCAGGTGGGGATCGGCCTTCACGTCGGCGATTAGCCGATCGATGACCGCGTCGTACTGGCGTCGATACGCAGCCAGCCGGCCCCACGGAGTCCACTGCCCGTAGGTCTGGGACGGGTTGGGCAGCACCGCCAACCGCGACCCCAGCGTCACCCACGGCGGAATGATGCGGCGCAGCTCGTCGAGCCGCTCGCCGTCAGCACCGAACACGGTACGCAGGATGGCGTTCAACGTAATTCGCATCATCGGCTCGAGCGTCGCGAACTCCTGGCCTTCGGGCCACGTCGCCAGTTCGCGCAGCGTCTCCTCCTCGAAGATCCGCTCGTAGTTGGCGACGCTCTTGCCGTGGAACGGCGGGGTGAGCAGTTTGCGCCGCCGGCGGTGCTCGGCGCCGTCGAGCGCGAATACCGAACCGGGGCCCAGGATTCGGCTCAGGTTCGGCTGGATGTTGCCGACGTCGTCGGTGTTGGCGGCGAAGAGTTGCTTGGCCAGCTGCGGATCGGCGACTATCACGGACGGGCCGAACACCGGCAGGGTCATCGTGAAGACGTCACCGTAGCGTCGCACCAACCGCTCGACGGTCCACGTGCGAGAGACGGCGTATGCGATGCCCTGGATCAACTTGGGCAGCCGCGGGCCCGGAGGCAGGTTGACCGCGCTCGGCGTGGCCTGTCCGAGCTGGGCCGAGGTGATGGTGGCGTCTGTCATAGTAGGCTCCCGCCCTCATGCGGTACCGCAATGTACCGCAGGTCGATACGGTACGGTACCGGTTGGTACCGCACGTGCGCAAGGATGATGAGGTGACGGCGTGACAACCGCGTTGAACGATCCCGCTCAAGCGAGTTCGGCGGCCGACGCCTTCCGGGACCGACTGCTCGACGGACTCGCGCAATCCATCGTCGAACGCGGTTACCGCGACACCACCGTCGCCGACGTCGTACGCATCGCGAAGACCTCCAAGCGGACGTTCTACGACCAGTTCGCCAGCAAGCAGGACTGTTTCATCGAACTGCTGCGCGCCAACAACGAGGACATGATCCTCAAGATCCGCGGCTCGGTCGATCCGGAAGCCGACTGGGCCGACCAAATTCGCAGCGCCGCAGGTGCCTACGTCGACCACATCGCAGCCCGGCCGGCCATCACGCTGAGTTGGATCCGAGAAGCACCCGCCCTGGGCGCCGTGGCACTGCCCCTGCATCGCGTGGCGATGGGCCAGTTCGCCGACATGCTCGTCGACCTCACCGACAGTCCGGGTTTTCGCCGGGCGGCCCTCCCACCGATCGCCCGGCCACTGGCCGTGGTCCTGGTCGGCGGCCTGCGCGAGCTGACGGCGCTGGCCGTCGAGGCCGGCGGCGACGCCCGCGAGATCCTCGACCCGGCCGTGACCGCCGCGCTGGCCATCGTCGGCCCGCGCTCAACGCAGCATTAGCCGCGCCGTCTTGGCCAACCTGCGGGCG
>JAHFVB010000575.1 GCA_023264755.1 Mycobacterium sp.
CACGCCCGAGACGCTGCAGCGCGCGGTCAAGATCGTCAAGGAGTCCGCCGAGCGGGCGGGGCGCAATCCCGACGACGTGAAGGTGTGGTCGTGTTTCGCCACGGTGGGTGATCACCTGCCGGAGGAGCTGCGGCTGAAGAAGACCGTCGCGCGGCTGGCGACCTACCTGCAGGGCTACGGCGAGCTGCTGATCAACACCAACGGCTGGGATCTTGCCGTGCTGCAACGCTTTCGGGAAGATGCGGTGGTGCAGTCGATCGGGGGAGGAATCGACCACAAGGCCACCGCCGAGCAGATCGAGCACATCGCCACGTTGATCCCCGAGGAGTGGTTGGAGCCGTCGGCGACGGGCTCGGCCCAGCAGTGCGTCGACCGGGTGCGCAAGGAATTCGACTACGGCGCCGACGCGGTCATCATGCACGGCGCCACCCCGGCCGAACTCGAACCCATCGTGGCGGCGTACCGCGCGTCGGTCGGCTGACCGGTACGGCGGCGCGGGTCAGGGCCTGCGCGTCGTCGATCCGCCACCGTTGTCGACGAGTTCTCGCAGGCTGCGGTCCCAGCTGCGGTCGCGAGCGCGGCCGATCGTCGAGCGCAACCCGAGCAGGGCCCCGATGACGATCGCCGCCATCGTCAGCCACACGAGTGCCGTGGTGGCGAGCGCATCGACGCGTGCATCCTCATCGGTCAACGGCGGCGCGGTCAGCTCGCCCTGGTCGTCGAGCCAGATGCGCACCGTGTCGCCAGTCCGCACCGGCCCGTCGACCTTGGCCGTGGTGTCGTGCACGCCGCCGCGGGTGGTCCACCGAACGGGTGCGAGAAACGTCGTGGACGTCGAGTCGACTTCGGCCGGGTCGATGACACTGTCGTCGAGCGCGGTGGCCTCGACGGGGTGACGATGGGCGGCCTCGACGGCGATCTCGCGCGCACGGACGGCGTAGCCCAGGTGACCGACGCTCAGGGCCGGATAGGCGGCGGCCACCAGTAGCGCCATCCCGGTGATCACTGCCCAGGCCTGAATGCGGTCGGTGGCCCGGGCCAGGGGCGGGCGCGCAAAGGCGCACCCGACCCACCACCGAATCACGTGGGTGGTCACCGACGGCACCCGTTCGCCGTGCTCCGGACCTGCGTGCGCATGCCTCGATGCTCTCGCAACGGCCGGCGGGTCACCACTTGGTGCACCGCGACGTCGATCACACGAGGTCGGCGTCACAGCGGCCGACTACGGCGGCTCAGGCAGGACGTTCCGCAGCGTCGGTTTCGGGTGCGTCCCCGTGCTCCGGCCGCGGACGTGGCCGGTGACCGGCCAGCCGGAAGGCACCGCCGACGATCAGGGTCACCACGGCGGCCACCACGAAGGAGAAGATCGAGGCGCTCATCCACGGCTGGGGCTGGAAGCCGATGGCCTGCGCCAACCGCGCCCACGCTGCCGCCCACCAGGCCACTTGGCCCGGGTAGATCAGCTGGTAGGTGATGAAGCCCAGCCCCCACGGCGCGAGCATCAGCCACCGCGCCGGCGAGTCCAGGGTCAGGTCCCAGCCGCGCCGGCCAGAGAAGCAGAAGTAGTCGATCGCGAGCACGGCGAACAGCGGCACGAACACCGAGCCGATCAGCGACAGGAAGCTGGCGTAGCCGTAGATGTCCACGGCAAGCGCGAGCAGGGTGATGAGCACGCCCACCGTCACGGCGATGAATCGACGGTCCCAGCGCGGCCGCAGGTTCTGGGTGGACACGGTGGCCGAGTAGACGTTGGCGAACGACTGGTCCAGTTCTCGGACGGCGAGCACTGCGAAGGCGAGCCCTCCGAGCGGAACGGCGATGAACGCCGCGAACATGTGGTCCCCGTCGGCGGCGACCGTGACCAGGGCCAGCAACCCAAGCGCGTAACACGCGATCTGAGTCAGGCCGTAACCGACGAACGCCCCGGTGAACGCGGCCGCCGAACTGCGCGAGTGCCTGGCGTAGTCCGCGGCCATCGGCACCCAGGAGACGGCGACCGCCACGGTGGTGTCCACCCCGATGCTGAACCCCGACCAGGTGCCGGCCGTCATCGCGGGCCTGGGTTCGGCGAGCAGTTGGACGAACAGGTAGATCAACGCGATCACCACCGCAACGGTGACGTACTTGCGCAGTACGCGTACCGACCCCAGCGGGTAGAGCGACAGCAGGGTGGTGATCAACCCGCCGACCAGGACGAAGCTCCATTGCGGCACGGCGGGCAGCACGGTGGCGGCCGCGGTGGAGATGGTGACCAGTTCGAAGGTGCCCCAGCCGACCATCTGCACGATGTTGAGCACCGTCGGCAAATAGGAGACCCGCGCCCCCAACAGCCCTCGCAGCAACACCATGGCCGGTGCGCCGGTCTGCGCGCCGGGGATCGCCGACACCGCTACGGCGGCCGCCCCCAGCGTCGTGCCGACCACGGTCGCCAAGAGTGCGGCCACCAGTGACAACTGCGGCGTTCCTGGGCCGCCGGGCTGCAGGACGACGGCGGCGCCGGTGAACCCGAGCAGGCTCACGCCTAGGTTTCCCCACAATCCCAGCTGGTCGAACACCCCCAGCACCCGCGGGGCGGGTTCGATCAGGGTGGGGGGGACCTCGGCGCCCGTGGGGCGACGGCCAAAGGGGCGGAAACGGGTTGCCACGGTCGACATCTGAGCTCACTTCTCCCTACGCCGGCATTATCCGGTCAGGTTCGAGCGGTCGGTGGCCCTACAGCCACCCTCTCAGCCCGGTGTCTCCGAGCTCCCGCGTGCTAGCCCGTCGACTCTAGCGCATGTACCTGCGCCGATCCCGAGTGCGGCGAAAGTCGTTGCTCGGCTCGGGTTTACCCGGCCACGAACGTGAATCCACCCGGGCCGGGCACGGCGATCAGGTCGGCTTGGCCGCGCGGGTCGTGCGTGGTGATGAATTCGTCCTCGTGTGCCGCCCAGCGTTCCCAGTGGGGTGCGAAGGTGGCGCCGTCGCGGCGCAAGGCGCGGCGCTTGCGGTCGGCGTCGTCGACCTGGACCCAAATGGTCAGGTCGGCAAGGGTCCGACTGGCCGAGGTCAGCGTGCCGACGCCCTCGACGACGAGCCGTCGGCCGGGGGCGACGGTGTGCCAGCCTCCGG
>JAHFVB010000175.1 GCA_023264755.1 Mycobacterium sp.
CCGGACTTGACGTTACGACGGGCATCACGGCAACCACGGACCTCGGTGCCGTGCTCGCCACCGAACCAGAATGCGCGGTGTACACCGCGATGGCCGACAACCGCCTGGTCGAGGCGTTGGAGGACTACCGGCGCATTCTGGCTGCCGGTGTCAACGTCGTCGCCAGCGCCGCGGTGTTCCTGCAATACCCGTGGGGCACGCTGCCCGCCGACATGATCACGCCCATCGAGGAGGCCGCCGCCGCCGGCAAGGCCAGTCTGTTCGTCAACGGCATCGACCCCGGCTTCGCCAACGACCTGCTGCCGATGGCGTTGGCCGGAACGTGCCAGCGCGTCCAACAGATCCGATGCATGGAGATCATCAACTACGACACCTACGACAGCGCCACGGTGATGTTCGACGTGATGGGCTTCGGAAAGCCACTCGACGAGATTCCGATGCTGCTGCAGCCGGGCGTACTGAGCCTGGCCTGGGGTTCGGTGGTGCGGCAGCTGGCCGCCGGCCTGGCCATCGAGCTCGACGAGGTGACCGAAACCTACGTCCGCGAACCCGCGCCGGAGGCGTTCGACATCGCCTCCGGCCACATCGCTCAGGGCACCGCGGCGGCGCTGCGCTTCGAGGTCCGCGGAATGAAGGACGGCAAGGCCGCCGTCGTGCTCGAACACGTCACCCGACTGCGCGACGATCTGCGCCCCGACTGGCCGCAACCGGCCCAGGAAGGTGGCTCGTACCGCATCGAGCTCACCGGCGAACCGTCCTACGCGCTGGACCTCTGCCTCTCGAGCGCCTACGGGGATCACAACCACGCCGGCCTGGTGGCCACGGCCGCACGGGTGGTCAACGCCATCCCGGAAGTGGTCGCCGCGGCACCTGGGATTCGCACCACGCTCGACTTGCCGCTCGTGACCGGAAAAGGGTTGTACGCTGGCGATTGACTGCCAAGACTCGCAGCCAGCCGACGAGAAGAGCCCACACCGATGCGGACCACGCGCTACCTGATTCCCTTGCTCGCCGCGGCAAGCGCCGCGGCAATCGTGCTGGCTCCGCTGGCGTCCGCCGATCCGTCGGACGAGGTATCGAACCAGCCCGCGTGCACCACCACCGGCGGCGACGGCGGCTACACCGGCACCACCACCACCGAGTGCCAGACCCCGGGCAACGTGCAGATCGACGCCACGGCGCCCGCGCCCGAGTACCCGTTCGACGACGGGTTCTTCGGACCCGCGTTCATCCTGGGCGGCGGCGGTGGCAACAGCGGCGGTGGCGGCGGCCACCGGTAGTTTCCCTCTGGCCCACTAGGAGGCCAACGTGTCGCTTCATATCGGTCACACCCGTTCCCTGGCAACGGCTTTCGCGGTAGTCGGCGCTGCCGCGGCGGTCGTGTTCGCGCCCGCGGCGCAGGCCCGTCCGGACTGCACTCAAACCGGTCCCAACACCACGCTGTGCACGACCAACGGCAGCTCCGCGATCACGACGTCACCCCCACCGATGCAAGGCCCCAACTACGGCGGCTGGCCGATGTACGGCTTCGGGGGCCTAGCCATCCGCTGGTAGCCATCCGCTGGTAGCCATCCGTGGTGATCGTGGGCATTAGCCCAGCCTTCGTTGCCCGCCGGGTCGAGTTTCGGCTAGCCTAACTTTTCTGTTCGAGTTGGCGGATCGAAGGGTATGAGGGTTGCTCACGGTCAACACGGTGTCCCCGCGGCGGAGTTGGCTGCTGCTCGGCCCCGCGTTCGTCGCCGCCATCGCCTACGTCGACCCGGGCAACGTCGCGGCCAATGTCAGCGCCGGCGCCCAGTACGGCTACCTGTTGGTCTGGGTCATCCTGGTCGCCAACGTCATGGCCGGACTGGTGCAGTACCTATCGGCCAAGCTGGGCCTCGTCACCGGACACTCGCTGCCTGAATCCGTCGCAGCCCGGACCCGCACCCCGACCCGCGTCGCGTACTGGATCCAGGCCGAACTCGTGGCCATGGCAACCGATCTCGCCGAAGTGGTCGGCGGAGCCATCGCGCTGCACCTGCTGTTCGAACTGCCGCTGTTCGTGGGCGGACTGATCACCGGCGTCGTGTCTATGCTGCTGCTGGCCGTGCAAAACCGAAGCGGCCAACGGGTTTTCGAGCGGGTCATCACCGGCCTGCTACTCATCATCGCGATCGGATTCCTGACCAGCTTGTTCGTCGAGCCACCCGCCCCGGGGGACGTGCTCGCCGGCCTGGTGCCGCGCTTCGAGGGCCCCGAGAGCATCCTGCTGGCCACCGCGATGCTGGGCGCCACCGTGATGCCGCACGCGGTGTACCTGCACTCAGGGCTGGCCAGGGACCGTCACGGCCATCCCGACGCCGGAGCCCCGCGCCGCCGACTGTTGCGGATCACCCGCTACGACGTCGCCATCGCGATGCTGGTCGCTGGCGCGGTGAACCTGGCCATGCTGCTGGTGGCGGCTACCAACCTCCAGGGGATGGAGGGCACCGACTCTATCGAGGGGGCCCACGCGGCAGTGCGCGACACGCTCGGCTCCACGGTGGCGTTGTTCTTCGCGATCGGGCTGCTGGCCTCCGGGCTCGCCTCGACGTCGGTCGGCGCCTACGCGGGCGCGATGATCATGCAGGGCCTGCTGCGCCGCTCCTATCCGCTGCTGCTGCGCCGCCTCGTCACGCTGCTACCCGCGCTGGTCGTGCTGGCGATCGGCGTCGATCCCAGTCGCGTGCTGGTGCTCTCGCAAGTAGTGCTGTCCTTCGGCATTCCGTTCGCGCTGATCCCGCTCGTCCGGCTGACGGCCGACCGCACGCTGATGGGCGACGACGCGAATCACCGGATCACCACCGTGCTGGGGTGGACGGTGGCGGCCATCATCTGCGTCTTGAACGTCGTGCTCATCTACCTCACCGTGACGGGCTGATGCAGGCCTACTTCGCCTACGGCTCCAATCTCTCCGTGTCGCAGATGGCCCACCGCTGCCCCGACGCGGTCGACCCGCGCCCTGCCACGCTCGCCGATCACGACTGGCTCATCAACGAACGCGGCGTGGCCACGGTCGAGCCGTTCGAGGGCGGAGAGGTGCACGGCATTCTCTGGCAGGTCAGCGACGGCGACCTCGCCGCCCTGGACCGTGCCGAGGGCGTGCCCCAGCGGTACCGCCGCGACCGGCTGACGGTCGACACCGCGGACGGACCGGTCGAGGCGTGGGTGTACATCGACCACCGCGTCCAACCGGGTCAGGCCCGGGAAGGCTATCTGGAGCGCGTCATCGCGGCGGCCGCCCACCACGGTCTTCCGGACCGTTGGGTCGAGTTCCTGCACCGGTGGGATCCGGTCAACTGGCCGCGTCAGTTGGGCGAACCGGATCCGTCGGCACCGCAATCGCTTTCCGAATTGCTGGCCGAACCCGGCGTCACCGAGACCAGTGTGTTGAGGTCGACGTTCGGCTTCCTCGCCATCCACGGCGGCGGGCTGGAGAAGATGACCGACGTCATCGCCGAGCGGGCGGCCATCGCCGCCGGCGCCTCGTCATACCTGGTGCGGCATCCGCCCGACTATCCGAACCACCTGCCGTCCAGCGCCTTTCGCGCCGCGGAATCGCCAGTACTCGCGGAGTTCCTCGACCACGTCGACGTGGTCGTGTCGTTGCACGGCTACGGGCGCCTGCACCGGAGCACGCACCTGCTCGTCGGAGGTCGCAACCGCGGCCTGGCCGTCCACCTCGCCACCCACGTCGTCATACCCGGATACGAACTCGTCACCGAGCTCGAACGCATACCCCATGAACTGCGTGGGATGCACCCCAACAATCCGGTGAACCTCCCGCGCGAAGGCGGCGCACAGCTCGAACTGTCCCCGCGCGTGCGGGGTATCAGCCCGCGTAGCGGAATGGTCGGCGACAGCGGATTGACCCGTGCCGCAGCCTCGCTGGTCGACGGGCTCGCCGCAGCGGCGACGTCGTGGCCGCCGGGCTGAGTCCTACTCCTCCAAGTCCAGCACCGGTGTCGGCCGCTGGAGCCCGCCGAGTTCACCTCGGACATAGGTCCCCCGGATGCGGATTCCCGGAAGTTCCAGTGCAGGTGTTTCGCGAGGGTCGCGATCCAACCACACCAGGTCCGCGCTCGCGCCGGGGACCAGCCGGCCCCAAACCCCTTCGGCGAAGGCCTGTTCGGCGACCCCGGCGGTGTAGGCGCTCAGCGCGCGTTCGATGGTGAGCAGCTCCTCGGGGGTCCAACCGCCCTCGGGCTCACCCTCCGCGGTCTGCCGGGACACCGCGACCGCAATGCCGTCGAGCGGCGCCCCGGACGAGACGGGCCAGTCCGAACCGAGCGCCAGCGGGGCGCCCGACCGGTCGAGCGAGCGCATCCGGTACTGCTTGTCGGCGCGGTCTTGTCCGAGCCTCGGGACGGTGAGCACCGTCATCAGGGCGTCCAACTGCGCCCACAGTGGCTGCATGCATGGGATGACACCGAGTTGGGCGAAGCGCTCCAGGTCGGCATCGTCGACCAGCTGCACGTGGGCGATCACGGGGCGACGATCACGCGGGCCGTTGCACTCGACGGCGTACTCGATGGCATCCAGCGCTTGCCGCACCGCGGCGTCGCCGATGGCGTGAATGTGGATCTGCAAACCCAATTCGTCGACCCGGCGCGCGGCCTCGGCCAGACTCCGGCCCTCCCACACCGTCATACCCAAGTTGCTTTCCGGGTCGCTACGCTCCTGCCCTCCGTGCGAGTGCAGGCCCGAGCAGTACGGCGCCAGCAGCGCCCCCGTCTCGTTCTCCACGACGCCGTCGGCGAAGAACTTCACCGTCTGCGCGGTCAGGAACGGCGAGCCGAGCTCCTCGACGCGCCGCTTGGCCGCCGCGAAGTGCTCCAGTTGGGTGTCGAAGTGGCGTGGGTCGGCATACAACGCCAGGTTGAACCTGATCCGCAGCGCCCCTCGCTCGGCGGCCGCGACGTAGGTGTCCACGTCGGCGGGCTCCACCCACGCGTCCTGCACCCAGGTCACCCCCCTGGCCAGGTAGTAGTCGGCGGCGGTGCCGAGCGCGGCCACGCGGACCTCTTCGTCGGGCGGAGGCAGGACAGCCGAGACGAGGTCGACGGCGCCCCACTCGCGCAGGGTGCCCAGCACCGAACCGTCGGCCCGGCGGGGTAGCTCGCCGAGCACTGGATCGGGGGTATCCGCGGTGATGCCGGCGAGTTCCAGGGCGACGGAGTTGACCCACATGGTGTGGTAGTCCCACGCCCGCAATGCGACCGGCCGGTCGGGCACCGCCTCGTCGAGCCAGCGCGCGTCGAACAGCCCGCCTTCGGCCAGGCTGCTGTCGTAGGAGGCGCCGACGATCCAGTCCAGGTCGGGATTGTCCTTGGCGAAGCGGCGCACTTCCTCGACTAGCTGCTCCACCGACGTGCACGGCCGCACCGCAGGGCCCACGTACTCCAGCCCGCCCAGCAGCGGATGGGCGTGCCCGTCACCGAAGGACGGCATGAGGAAACCGCCCTGCAGGTCTACTTCCGTAGTCGCGGGCTGCTCGGCGGCCAACTGCTCGGCCCGGTCGCCCAGACCTGCGATGACACCGTCGACGACCACCAGCGCATGGGTGGTCGGTTCGGAGCTACCCGTCCAAATGGTTCCGTTGCGAAAGACCGTCGTCGCCACCCACGGGACAATACGCACGGAGCTCGATCTTGGCCGGTTGATCAAGCCCATCCAACGCGCGACCGGCTCCGAATCATTGGCGTGGAACGAGAAGACCTACTCGACGGCTCGATCGCCGTCATCGGCAGCGGGGTCGCCGGCCTGACCGCGGCCTACGTGTTGTCCGCGCACCACCGGGTGACCTTGTTCGAGGCCGACACCAGACTCGGCGGCCACGCCCACACTCACGTACTGGACGCGGGCGACGGCACCACCGTGGCCGTCGACTCTGCCTTCCTGGTGCACAACGACCGGACGTATCCGACCCTGTGTCGACTGTTCGCCGAACTGGGCATCGCCACGCACGACACCGACATGTCGATGTCGGTCCGCGACGATGTCAGCGGGCTGGAGTATGCGGGGGCCCGTGGGCTGGGCGGGCTGTTCCCCTCGCCGAAGAATCTGGCTCGGCCCCGGTACCTCCGAATGCTCGCCGAGGTCAAGCGCTTCCACCGAGTGGCCACCCGGCTGCTCGAGGACGACTCGGCCGAGCCCGAACTAGAGCCGCTCGGCGCGTTCCTGGCGCGGCACCGCTTCTCCCCCTACTTCGTCGAGCACTTCATGACCCCGTTGGTCGCGGCCGTCTGGTCGTGTGCCCCCGGTGAGGCGATGCGCTACCCCGCCCGGTACCTGTTCGTGTTCCTGCAGCACCACGGCATGCTGTCGGTGTTCGGATCTCCGACGTGGCGGACCGTCGTCGGAGGTTCGGCGACCTACGTCGCGGCCGTCGCGGCTCGGGTGCAAGAAGTCGCCATGGGCACGCCGGTTGCGTCGCTGAAACGGGTATCCAACGGCGTGCTCATCGCTACCGGCACCGACGCTCCCCGCCGCTTCGACGCCGCCGTCGTCGCCACCCACCCCGACCAGGCCCTGCGGCTGTTGGCCGAGCCGACCCCGGCCGAGCGCGCCGCGCTCGGGGCCATCCCGTACTCGACGAACTTCGCCCAACTGCACACCGACGCCTCGGTGCTTCCGCGCCACGAACGTGCCCGGGCGTCGTGGAACTACCTGGCGACCCCGGACTCCGGCCAGGTGCTGGTGACCTACGACATCAGCCGGTTGATGGGGTTGGGCGGCCCGCACCGGTACCTGGTGACCCTCGGCGGCCGCGACCGCGTGGACCCCGGCGCCGTGATCGCCGAAATGACCTACGCGCATCCGCTCTACACTGCCGAATCCGTTGCCGCGCAGCGTCTGCTTCCCACCCTCGACGACGACCGGGTGGTCTTCGCGGGGGCCTATCACGGCTGGGGATTTCACGAGGACGGCGCCGCGTCCGGCTTGCGGGCCGCCGAACGGCTGGGCGCACACTGGCCCGCCGGCTCCGAGCGCCAGGCCGTGCCATGTTGACCCCGGCCATCTATCGGACCCGGATCACCCATCTGCGCCGAGCCCCGGTCCACCACTATTTCGAGCAGCGTGGGTACTGCTGGTATGTCGATCTCGACCAGCTTCCGAGGCTGCCCCGCTGGCTGCGGCCATTCGCCAAATTCGAAGCCCGCGATCACTTTCCGATGCCCTTCGAAGAGGGGCAGACCCTGCGGGAGCGCGTCGACGGGTTCCTTGCCGAGCGCGGCATCACGCTGCCTGGCGGCACCGTCACCGCGATGATGCAGGCCAGGGTGCTCGGCTACGTCTTCAACCCGTTGAGCATCTTCTGGTGTCACGACGCCCAGGGCGTGGTGCGCCACGTGGTGGCCGAGGTGCACAACACCTACGGCGGCAGGCACGCCTACCTGCTTCCTGCGACCGGCGATCAGCCTGCGGCAGTGCGTAAGAAGCTGTACGTCTCGCCGTTCAACGAGGTGGACGGGTACTACCTGGTGCGGGCACCGCGCCCCGACACCGAACTCAACGTCACGATCTCGCTGCATCGCGACAACAAGCCCGCATTCGTCGCGACGCGGCGCGGTACTCGTCGACGCGCCTCGGTCGGCCAACTCCTGCGCTTACAGGTGACGGCCCCGGTGGCTCCGTTGATGGGGGCCATGTGGATTCGCATCCAGGGCATCACACTGTGGGCGCGTCGGGTTCCGGTAGTTCCGCGGACACCCGTCGCCGAACGCGAAAGGGTCACTCAGCCATGACCATGCAGGCCACCGGAAACGTCTCTACGGCAACCGATCCGCAACGCTGGCCGGCCGTCGCGCGTGTACCCCGAGGTCCAGTCAGCATGACCACGGGTCGCATCGCCGACGGGCTGCTGCGGCGCGCCGTCGCGACCCTGCCGATAAGGCTCGTATATCCGGACGGTTCGGTCATCGGCGCGGCCGACCCGACCCTGCCGACCATGTCGATCCATCAGCCGAAGAACTTGGCTCGCCGCGTGGGCCGCTACGGCCTGATCGGATTCGGCGAGTCCTACATGGCCGGAGAATGGCAGTCCAACGACCTGGCCGGGGTGATGACCGCGTTCGCCAACTCGGTTGCCGACCTGATTCCGCCTTCGCTGCAACGACTTCGGCCGCTGGCGGTGGTAAGCCACCCTCGCTCGATGTACAACAGCCTCAAGCAGGCGCGGCACAACGTCGCCGAACACTACGACCTGTCCAACGACCTGTTCGCCGAGTTCCTCGACGAAACCATGACCTACTCGAGCGCGCTGTTCGAGACCTCTCGGCCAAGCTGGGACCAGCTCGCCGACGGGCAACGCCGCAAGATCGACCGACTGCTCGACTCGGCCAGGGTGGGCCCGGGCAGCCTCGTGTTGGAGATCGGAACGGGCTGGGGCGAGCTCTGCATCCGGGCGGCCGCGCGGGGAGCGCACGTCCACTCGATCACGTTGTCCGCGGAGCAGCAGCGCATGGCGCAACAGCGGGTGGCCGACGCGGGACTGTCGGACCGGGTGCTCATCGAGCTCAAGGACTACCGCGAGGTGGACGGACGCTACGACGCAGTGGTGTCGGTCGAGATGATCGAGGCGGTCGGATATCGCTTCTGGCCCACGTACTTCCAGACGCTCGATCGGCTGGTATCACCGGGCGGGCGCGTCGCCATCCAGGCCATCACCATGCCCCATGATCGAATGCTGCTGTCCCGCAACACCTATACTTGGATTCAGAAGTACATCTTCCCGGGCGGAATGATCCCCTCCGTCGAGGCCATCGTAGGCATCACCGAGCGAGAGACGCGGCTGCGTACCGTCGGCATGCTCTCGCTGCGGCCGCACTATGCCGAAACACTCCGACTCTGGGGCGAACGCTTTCTAGCCCACCGGGATGCGGTGTCGGCGTTGGGTTTCGACGAGGTCTTCCAACGCATGTGGGAGCT
>JAHFVB010000576.1 GCA_023264755.1 Mycobacterium sp.
TGGAGTACGTCGACCGCCGCAACAACGTGCTCAAGCTGTCCCAGGGCGAGTTCGTCACCGTCTCCAAGCTCGAGGCGGTCTACGGCGGCCATCCGTCGATCCGGCAGGTCTTCGTCTACGGCAACAGCGCACGTTCGTACGTGCTCGCCGTGATCGTGCCCACCGACGACGCGTTGGCCAGCGTCGGCGGCGACGTGGAGGCAGTCAAGCCGCTACTGAGCGACGCACTGCAGAGCGTCGCCCGCGAAGCCGGGTTGCAGTCGTTCGAGATTCCCCGGGACTTCCTGGTCGAGACAACACCTTTCACGCTGGAGAACGGGCTGCTGACCGGCATCCGCAAGCTGGCCCGCCCCCAACTCAAGCAGCACTACGGGCCCCAACTCGAACAGCTGTACGTCGACCTCGCCGACGGCCAGGCCGGCGTACTGAGCGAACTGCGGGCCGACGGCGCCAACCGGCCCGTGCTGGAAACCGTCGGCCGGGCGGCCGGCGCATTGCTCGGTGCGTCCGCGACCGAGGTCGCACCCGATGCCCAGTTCACCGACCTCGGCGGAGATTCGTTGTCGGCGTTGACCTTCAGCAACCTGCTGCACGACATCTTCGAAGTCGACGTACCGGTCGGCGTGATCGTCAGCCCGGCCAGCGACCTCGCATCGATCGCCGCCTACATCGAGGCGCAACGGGCCGGCGGCACCAAGCGCCCCACCTACGACGCCGTGCACGGCCGCGACGCCACCGAGGTCCACGCCAGCGACCTGACGCTGGACAAGTTCCTCGACGAGGCCACCCTCGCGGCCGCCCCGTCGCTGCCAGGCCCGGCCCGCGAGGTCCGCACGGTGCTGCTCACCGGCGCCACCGGGTTCCTCGGCCGCTACCTGGCGCTGCAGTGGCTGGAGCGGATGGACCTGGTCGACGGCAAGGTCATCGCCCTGGTTCGGGCCAAGGACGACGCGGCCGCCCGCGCCCGGCTGGACGCGACCTTCGATAGCGGTGACCCGAAGCTGCTGGCCCACTATCGGGCGCTGGCCGATGAGCACCTCGAGGTGCTGGCGGGCGACAAGGGCGAAGCTCGGCTTGGCCTGGAGGAAGCGACGTGGCAGCGACTGGCCGATACCGTCGACCTGATCGTCGACCCGGCCGCCCTGGTCAACCACGTGCTGCCCTACAGCCAGCTGTTCGGACCCAACGTCGTCGGCACCGCCGAGCTGATCCGCATCGCGCTGACCACCCGGATCAAGCCGTACGCGTACGTCTCGACGATCGGCGTGGGCGACGGCATCGCGCCGGGTGAGTTCGTCGAGCAGCCCGACATCCGGCAGATGAGCGCGACGCGAGCGGTCGAAGAGAGCTACGCCAACGGCTACGGCAACAGCAAGTGGGCCGGTGAGGTGCTACTGCGCGAGGCCAACGACCTGGCCGGCCTGCCGGTGTCGGTGTTCCGCTGCGACATGATCATGGCCGACACCAGCTACGCCGGGCAGCTGAACGTGCCGGACATGTTCACCCGCATGATGCTCTCGCTCGTGGCGACGGGCATCGCGCCGAGCTCGTTCTACGAACTGGACGCCGGCGGCAGCCGCCAACGGGCCCACTTCGACGGGCTGCCAGTCGAATTCATCGCCGAAGCCATCTCCACCCTGGGCGCCAACGTGATGATGCCCTCTGGAGGCTTCGAGACCTACCACGTGATGAACCCCCACGACGACGGCATCAGCATGGACACCTTCGTGGACTGGCTGATCGAGGCGGGCCACCCGATCACCCGGGTGCCCGAGTACGCGACCTGGCTGGAGCGGTTCGAAACCACGCTGCGGGCCCTGCCGGAGAAGCAACGCGCGGCGTCACTGCTGCCGCTCCTGCACAACTACCAGCGGCCACAACCTCCGATCAACGGCTCGCTTGCGCCGGCGGACCACTTCCGCGCGGCCGTGAAGGACGCCAAGATCGGACCGGACCTCACCGATCCCGACATCCCGCACGTGGCATCCGAGGTGATCGTCAAGTACGCCACCGACCTGGAGTTGCTCGGGCTGCTCTGATGTTGGTCGAGCCTGCGGTGGGACTGCGGCGCGGTCTCACCGCAGGTAGAGTGCGGCGCTGCTCCATCGCATCTCCGACATTTCGCGACCGCACACCAGAGTGGGCGCCGCGCTGCTCCATCGCATCTCCAACATTTCGCGACCGCACACCAGAGTGGGCGCCGCGCTGCTCCATCGCATCTCCAACATTTCGCGACCGCACACCAGAGTGGGCGCCGCGGTGGCCTGGCGCCCATCCAAGTGCCCGCCTATGAGCGACAGTGTCGCTCATAGGCGGGCACCTTGGCTTCTGCCCGACTGGCGCCGGGAACCGGAACGTGTCGGCGGGCCGGTGCCGGGGCGACGGGCTTGCGCTCCGGTCCGCAGCAGGCCGTAACCTCGAATCCATGAGCGAGCCAAGGCATCGAACACCGACGCGACTCGGTGGACAAGCGTTGTTCGTCATCGCCTGTGTACTGATTGCTTCCGCTTGTTCGATCGGGCACCAGGTCATCAGCGGCAAGCCAGTCGCCGCCGCGGCCGACCGGTCACTGGCGATCCGTGTGGCATCGAGCAAGCTGATCACCAAGCCGGGCGGCACCGAGCCCAAGGTCGTGTTGTCGATGTACGAGGACTTCCTGTGTCCGTTCTGCGGCAAGTTCGAGGAGCAATTCGGCCCCACCGTCAGCCAGCTGATCGACGACGGCTCCGTGGCCGCGGACTACTACATGGTCGCGATTCTCGACAGCTCACGAAACCAGCACTACTCGTCGCGCGCCGGCGGGGCAGCCTATTGCGTAGCCGACGACGACACTGCCCCAGACATGCCGACGTTCAAGCGCTTTCACGCCGCGCTCTATGCGAAACAACCTAGCGAAATGGGGTCGACGTTCCCGACCAACGCTCAGTTGGCCGACACCGCACGCCAAGCCGGCGCCACGGACAAGGCCGTCGAATGCATCGAGCAGGCAGCCACACCGAACTTTCCGCGGGCCTTTCCGACGAGACCAACGTCAGTGCCACGCCGACGGTTCGCATCAACGGCGAGGATTACGACCTTTCGACGCCCGATGCGCTCGCCTCCAAG
>JAHFVB010000176.1:0-899 GCA_023264755.1 Mycobacterium sp.
CACGTCGCGACAGCTCGCCGAGGCTGGCTGGCTCGGACTCGAAGTGCCCGAGCCGCTTGGCGGGGCAGGCGCCTCCTTCGTCGAGACGGCCATCGTGCTCGAGGAGCTCGGGCGGAACGCGGCGCAGAGCCCCCAGCTCGGCAGCGTGCTGGCGGTCGGCGCGCTGATGACGTTGGCGCCCAACGCTTCTCGCGATGCGCTTCTGGAGGGCATCGCCGCAGGGGCCGCCGCCGCGTTCGCCTCCGGGTTCACGCTGTCCGAGGGCGCCGTCTCGGGCCGAGCCGAATTCGTGCCAGACGCCTGCGGGGCCGACACCGTGCTGCTGCTCGCCGACGACCACGGCACTCCGACCCTCGTCACGTCGGCGGACCTGACCGTCGCGGCCCAACCCGTGCTCGACGAGACCCGCGCCTTGGCCGTCGTCACCGCCGACTGTGCGGCGGTCACGCGGGCCTGGCCGTTGCCGGTCGCATCCGCGGTGCTGGATGACCTGGCCGCCGCCGCGGTGGCCTGCGACAGCCTCGGCGTGGCCGAGGCGATGCTCTCGACGACGGTCGACTACGTCACGGTGCGCCACCAGTTCGGGCGGCCCATCGGATCGTTCCAAGCCGTCCAACATGCGTGCGCCGACATGCTGGTCAAGACGTCGGTGGCCCGGCAGCTGGTGAATTCGGCCGTAGCCCAGGTGGCAGCCGGGGTCGACGCGTCCGTCGCAGTGTCGATGGCCAAGTCCTACGCCTGCGGGACCGCCGTCGAGGTGGCCGGCAAGGCCATGCAGTTGCACGGTGGCATCGGCTACACGTGGGAGAGCGGCGTCCACGCCTACCTCAAGCGTGCGATGTTGAACCGCGCCCTGTTCGGCTCACCCGCCGACCACCGAAAGCGGCTGGCCGCGCGCT
>JAHFVB010000176.1:909-8935 GCA_023264755.1 Mycobacterium sp.
ACGCAAGCGTCCCGCGTACTGTCGATGACGTGGAGCTCCCCGGGTTGACCGCCCTCCGCGACGGCTTGGGTCAGCGGCTGTTCGGCCTAGTGGCCGGCCCCGACGGCCCAGCCAATCGAGCCCGAATTCACGACACCCCCGGCCCCCGCTGGTTCGGTGAGCACCGTCCGATCAGGCGAGTCCATGCCGACGCGTCGATGTTCGTCGGCGGGTTGCGGGCGCTGCTGCTGCAGTCACTGCACCCACTCGCGATGGCAGGCGTGGCCGAGCACTCCGATTACCGCGGGGACCCGTGGGGACGGCTGCAACGCACCAGCACCTTCCTCGCCGTCACCACGTTCGGCCCGGCCGAGGACGCGCAACGCGCCGTCGACAAGGTCCGCGGGATCCACCGGCGGGTACACGGGACCGCTCCGGACGGCCGGCCATACGAAGCCTCCGACCCTCGGCTCCTGGAGTGGGTGCACATCGCCGAGATCGACAGTTTCCTTCTGGCGCACCAACTTTACGGTGCGACACCGCTGGACCAGCAGGGCTGCGACGACTACGTCGCCGATACGGCCCGAGTCGCCGCCGCGCTGGGCGTCATCGATCCGCCGCGCACCCATCGGGAGTTGAAGGAACGCATCGAGGCCTACCGGCCGGAGCTGGCCAGTACCCCGGCTGCGCGCGAAGCGGCCAGGTTCTTGCTGCTGACTCCCCCGCTGCCGATGCTGGCCCGACCGCCGTACGCGGTGCTGGCCGCCACCTCGGTGGCGATGCTGCCGGCGTGGGCCCGGCTACCACTGTGGCTGCCCTACCTGCCGCCGGTGGAAGCCACGGCCGTCCGACTGGCCGGGCGCACCCTGGTCGGAGGCCTCAGGTGGGCGCTGGCCCGGGGCTGACTTCGTAGTGCGGGCGGTGGGAGTCGAACCCACACGCTCTTCCGAGCACCGGCACCTAAAGCCGGCATGTCTGCCATTCCATCACGCCCGCAACCCGGCGATCCTACCGCGCGCCACCTCGCGCGAATCGTCGGAGATGGCCACGACCGTCACGACATCGGCTGGGCCTGGCCCGACGAGTTCTTCGGTCCGAGGACCGCGCGGTACCGTGGACGAATGTCGACTACGCGGCGTAGGAGACCGGCGCTCATCGCGCTGGTGATCCTTGGCGCCGCCGGCTGCCTGGCGCTGGCGTGGTGGCAGTGGACCCGCTACGAGTCGGCTTCTGGCTCCTTCCAGAACCTCGGCTATGCCCTGCAGTGGCCGATGTTCGCCGCCTTCTGCGTCTACGGCTACTACAAGTTCGTCCGCTACGAAGAAGCGCCGCCGCCCAGACCCGATCACGACCAGCTCACCGAGCTTCCGCAAGGCCTGCTGCCGGATCGGCCTCGGGCCGCCAGCCACTCCGAAGACGACCCCGACCTGCGCAACTACAACGCCTACCTCGCCGAACTCGCCAAGTCCGACGAGCACACCAACGACAGGACCAGTTCATGAGCAGTCCCGATCCCGAAGCGCCCGCCGACGCCCCGCAGGCCTCCGACCCGTCGCCTCGCACTCCTTCCGACTCGATCCGCAAGGCCCTGCTGGGCTACCGCGTGATGGCGTGGACGACCGGGCTCTGGCTGATCGCGCTGTGCTACGAGATGGTGCTGAAGTACCTCGTCAAGGTCGACGATCCGCCGAGTTGGATCGGCATCGTGCACGGCTGGGTGTACTTCGTCTACCTGCTCTTCACCGCCAACCTCGCCGTCAAGGTGCGCTGGCGCCCGGCCAAGACGGTCGGCGTGCTGCTGGCGGGCACGATCCCGCTGCTCGGCATCATCGTCGAGCACTTCCAGACCAAGCAGCTCAAGGCCACGTACGCGCTCTGATCGCGCTGGCGCTGCAATTCTGCGCCCCCGCGCGGCCACCGTGTCACACTTAAATCGACATGACGAACACCGATCCACGCGTTGAGCACTCGATCTGCGCCGACAACCCCGACGACACCACCGAACTGGCCGCCGACCTGGTGGTGGCCGGTGCGGCCATGGGACAGTTGACGCCAGCCGAGCTCGGTCGAATGCTGGTTCGCGTCGGCCGCAGCGTCGCCGACGAGGAAGACCTGCTCGAACTGCTGCAGCAGTTCGTCGAGATCGCTCACGAAGCCATCGATGGAGCCGACAGCTCCGGTGTCACCATCGCCATGGGCGGCCGCACCTACACCGCCGTCCACACCGACGAGCGCACCCTCAAGGTCGACACCGAGCAGTACGACGCCGATCAAGGGCCCTGCCTGCACGCAGCCAGGACCGGCGAGGTCGTCATGGTGGACGCCGAGGAGGCCCAGGAGCGGTGGCCCCGATTCTGCGCCGCAGCCCGCGCGCAAGGCGTCCGCAGCTTCCTCGCCGCGCCGCTGTTCACCAACGAGCAGAGCATCGGCTCGTTCAACCTCTACGGTCGCGACCGGTCGGCCTTCGACCGGCTCGACGCCGAGGTGCTCGACCTGCTCACCACCACGGTCTCCCGCACCATCGGTGACTTCGCCCGATACAAGTCGGCCAGTTTGGTCGCCGAGACGATTCAGGGCGCGCTGGAGAACCGCGCACCCATCGAACAGGCCAAGGGCATGTTGATGGCCCTGCACGGCATCGACGCCAGTACCGCCTTCGACATGTTGCGTCGGGAATCCCAGGCCAAGAACATCCGGCTGCACGTCATCGCGAGCGACCTCGTCGCGCGGCTCAGCCAACCCGATCGCGCAAACACCAACGGCAGCAACGGATCACATCCGCAGTCCGGTTAGCTCGGCAGGTTCAACCGACCGTGCACGCGTTCCTGGTAGAGCCGCTCCCGACCCCGCTGGGTCAACCAGAACGACAACGAACCGTCTCGGTCCGCGCCGGTGGCCAGCCCCTGACGTAGCAGCGCGCAGACGTGCCGGCCAGCCGTCGGCACGTCGATCTGGAATTGCTCGGCCAGCTGCCTGAGCGTCACGTCACCCGATTCGTCGATGTGATCGCACAACAGGAATGCGCTGCGCTCCAACCATGAAGTCGGCAGGGCAAGATCGTCGGACGGCGGGGAGGCGGCGGCCTCGGCCACCGCCGTACGCGGAACCCGAGGAATGAACAACGCCAACAAGGCGGCGAGCCCAGCGGCGCCCGCTGCGACCATCAGCGCCATCCGCAACCCCGCGAGCGTCGGGACCTCGTGCCCCTGGAAGGACATCGTCAGCCCGGCCAGGATCGCGCCGATCACGGCGCTGGAGATCGCCGTACCCAATGAACGCGCCAGCGCGTTGATGCCGTTGGCCGCGGCTGTCTCCGACATTGGCACCGCCGCGTTGATGAGCGCGGGCATCGACGCGTACCCGAAGCCGACACCGGCCGCCACCATGATGTTGAGCACCATGAGCTGCCACGGCGCGGCCAGCAGGACCGGACCCGCGAGATACGCGCCGCAGATCATCAACGCACCGACGACGAGCGTGAACCGAGGACCCCGCACCGCGGAGATCCGAGCCGCGATCGGCGACGTCACCACCATCGCCAACCCCCCCGGCGCCAGCCACAGCCCCGTCGACAAGAGCGATTGCCCATGTCCATAACCGGTCTCAACGGGCAGTTCGAGGAGCTGCGGCGCCACGTACGACACGGCGAACATCCCGAACGCAATGGCGATCGACGCCATGTTGGTCATCAGCACCGGCCGTTTGACCGTCGTGCGCAGGTCGACAGTCGGTGACGCGACGCGCAGCTCCCACCACCCGAAGACCGCGAAGATCAGCGCAGAGGAACCGAACATCCACAGCGTCAAGGTGCTCGTCCAGCCCCAGCTCTGCCCCTTGGAGATCCCGAGTAGCAGCGCCACGAGGCCGCCCGCCAACAGCAGCGCGCCAAGGGGATCCAATCGATCGGCCGACCGTGGTGGCACGTCCGGAACCATCGTCACGAACATCACCAGCGCGGCGACTCCGATCGCGGTGGCAAACCAGAAAAGTACTCTCCAGTCGAAGTGTTGGGCGATCACCGCGGACAACGGGAGGCCAAGCGCGCCGCCGACACCCAACGAGGCGCTCATCAATCCCATTGCGCTGCCGACCCTTTCGGCCGAGACGCAAGAGCGCAGCACGCTGATGCCCAACGGGATGATCGGGATGCCGAAGCCTTGGAGCCCGCGGCCAATGATCAGCGGCGCCAGGGTATTCGTGGCTGCAGCCATCAGAGAACCGGCGATCACCATCACCGCGCACGTGATGAGCATCGGCTGCGGGCCGTACATGTCGCCCAGCCGACCGAACACCGGGGTTGCGACCGCTGCCGTCAGCAGTGTCGCCGTAACCGCCCACGAGGCATTCGAAGCGCTGGTATGCAACAGGTTTGGCAGCTCCGGAATAAGCGGCACTAGAAGAGTCTGCATCAGTGCCACCCCGATGCCGGCAGCCGACAGCACCGCGACCAGCGCGGTCGGGTGAGCCGTCGGCAGGAACGCCGACGGCTGCGCGGACCTCTGACGCCTCATGCGCCGAATCTACATTGCTAGTTCAACTATTCATCATCGACGGCGACGTGGAGTGCTCGCCTAACGAACCAGGGCACGAAGGGCCGGCAACAGCTTTGCCAGCGCCCGCCCGCGATGAGAGGCCGCGTCCTTCTCCGCCGGACTCAACTCGGCCGCCGACCGCTGCGCACCATCGGGTCCGTCGGGCAGGAAGACCGGGTCGTACCCGAACCCACCGTCGCCCCGGGCGGCGAACGCGATCCGGCCGCGCCACTCGCCGCGCACGACGGCGTGGTCATGCTCGCCAGGTCCGTACACCAGCGCACACGCCGATACGAAGGCCGCGCCGCGCCGCTCGACGGGGACGTCCCGCAGCTGGGCCAACAGCAGGGCGGTGTTGGCGGCATCGGCGCCATGCGTGCCCGACCACCGGGCCGACAGCACCCCCGGCATCCCGTTCATGGCATCCACGGTCAACCCGGAATCGTCGGCCACACAAGCCAACCCCGACGCCGCGAACCCGTCGCGGGCCTTGGCCAAGGCGTTCTCCTCGAACGTCGCACCCGTCTCGGGGGCCTCGTCGAAGGGCGGCACGTCGTTCAGGGAGAGCAACTGCAACCCCGACACCCCCGCCGCGTCGAGCACCCGGCGCAGTTCGGCGAGCTTCTTCGGGTTGCGGCTGGCCACCAGCAACTCGGTCACTGATCGCCACCGAGATTCTCGATGACCATCACGTACAGCGGGTGCCGTTCGGGCTCGCCCTCGCATCGATACCACAGCCTGATGTCGGTCTCGGGCACCCGGTGCATGCGATACGACCGCTCGGTCTCGCCGGGCCTGGTGGCCCGGGGATCCAGCTTCATCGGGAAGCCGGGCCGGCTCATGCGAGCGACCTCGGCCCGGACGAGCCCTTGTTCCTGGGGGGCGAGCGTCGCCATCGTGAAGACCGCATCCTCGGCGAACAGCACCTGCAATCCCCGGCCCGGACCTCCACCCGTATCCAGGTCGCCAGAGGGAGCAGGAGCAACGTGGTGTCGGGCCAGCGTCTCCTCCAGCGCCCTGGTGGCCGCTTCCAGCTGGTGACCGAAGACCACCCGGCCCTGTTCGACCTGCCGCTCGGCGCGGCGGGCCTTACCGGTGGGAATCTTCAGCAGTCCGAGTTCGACCAGTCGGTCGATGCGCGAGAAGAACGCGGCGAGCACGCCGAGGACCAGCCCAGTCAGGACGAAGAACCCGCCCACGATCTTGTCGTTGGGCCCGATGAAGTAGGCCAGCAAACCCGCCCCGAGCAGCACCAAGCCCAAGCCGCCGAGCAGCAGCTGACCGACGAGCCTTCCGTCGGTTGACTTGTCCTCTCCCACCCGGGAGATGCTAGCGGTCTACCGCCACTCCACGAGCCAGCAACGAGCAGGCCGGTGAGCGGTTAGCTTCCGAACGCCTTCTTCGGCGGCGAGGACGGCGCCGGCAGGGTCCCCGGATACGGCAACGCCAAGGCCTCCTGCTGGACGACGAAGAGTTGCTCGCAGGCGGCCAGCGCAGCATCGAGCATCTTGTCCAGTGTCGAGCGCGGGAACGTGGCGCCCTCGCCCGTGCCCTGGATCTCGACCAGGGTTCCGGTGTCGGTAGCGACGACGTTCATGTCGACCTCGGCGCGCGAATCCTCTTCGTAGGGCAGGTCGGTGCGGACGCGGCCGTCGACCACGCCGACGGACACCGCCGCGATCGCACACGACAGCGGCCGCGGATCCGACAACCGCTCAGCCGCCGCCAAGTACGTCACCGCATCGGCCAGCGCGACGTATGCGCCCGTGATGGCCGCGGTCCGCGTGCCGCCGTCGGCCTGGAGGACGTCGCAGTCGATGGCGATGGTGTTCTCGCCCAGCGCCGCGAGGTCGATGCACGCCCGCAGCGACCGGCCCACCAGCCTGCTGATCTCTTGGGTACGGCCACCGACGCGGCCCTTCACCGACTCGCGGTCCGACCGGTCGTGCGTGGCGGCGGGCAGCATCGCGTACTCGGCCGTCAGCCAGCCGAGCCCCGAACCCTTGCGCCACCGCGGCACACCTTCGGTGACGCTGGCCGTGCACATCACCCTGGTTTCGCCGAATGCGACGAGCACCGAACCAGCCGGATGATTGGTGAAACCGCGGGTGATGGATACGGGGCGCAACTCGTCGTCGAGGCGGCCGTCTTCTCGTCTGGACACCCACCAACCCTAACGGGTGCTAGTGGTGGCCGACTTCGAAGGACTCGTCGCACACCACGGCATGCACCGGCCCGTCGAATTCGGCCTTCGCCTCGCTGATGACGTCCTCGCGCGACGTCCACGGCGGGATGTGCGTGAGCAGCAATTCGCGGACCCCGGCCATGGCCGCCGCCCGGCCCGCCTCCGTACCCGACAGGTGCAGCTTGGGCGGGCGGTCCGGCGAATGCGTCCAGGAGGCCTCGCACAGGAACACGTCGGCATCGCGCGCCAGTTCTATCAACGCGTCGCAGTACCCGGTGTCACCGCTGTAGACGAAGGTGGCGCCGCTTGGGTCGGTGATGCGCATGCCGTAGGACTCGGTCGGGTGGCATACCAGCCGCGGCTCGACGGTGAGTTCGCCGATCTTGACCGGTTTCTTGTCGACCCACTTGTGGACGTCGAAGATGTCGGAGAAGTCGTCGATCTCCTTGCCCTCAGGTGACGACGCCGCGCCGAGCCGCGCCCACGTCGCCTCGGGGCCGTACATGAGCGCACGCCCCTTCGGGGCATTCGGGTGATAGCGCCGCCAGACGAAGAGCCCCGGCAGATCGAGGCAGTGGTCGGCGTGCAGGTGCGACAGGAGCACTCCGACGGTGCTCGGATCGGCGTGGCGCTGCAACGCCCCCAGCACGCCCCCGCCGAAGTCGAGCACGAGCGGCGGAGTGCCGGCAGCGGTCACCAGGTAACCGGAGGCTGGCGAATCTGGACCGACGACGCTGCCGGAACATCCCAGTACGGTGACTCGCACGCTCACTAGCTTGCCATGCCCCATGAAGCTCTGGCGAAAACATCACCGCTTTGGGCGACAAGTTTCATCTTGTCGCACTTGCGTGAGTCATGACCAGGGTGGACGGTCGGTGAGACGGCCGGCCTCCTGCGTACTGGGTGTGGCGAACGCCTCAGTGTCGGCATCATTCAGCAAAGCTCACGTGGAGAGCTTCGGCGGACGGGCCGCCGCGCGCCGTTCCCGAGCCTTGCGCTCCGGACCCGACAAGGCATAGGCAGCGACCACACCGGCGACAGCCCCGCACAGGTGCCCCTGCCAGGACACCCCCAGGGTGCCCGGAAACACGCCGAGTAGGACGCTGCCGTAAACGACGAACACCACGACGCCGACGACGATCTGCCACGCGTGACGGGTGAAGAACCCGAACACGATGAGAAACGTGAGCCAGCCCATGATCAACCCGGATGCCCCGATGTGGTTGGTCTCGACGCCGGCGGGCGCGCCCCAGTTGCCGATGATCCAGGTGCCCAAACCGCCGAGCACCCAGATGATCGCCGTTGCCCCGATGAATCGCGCGAGCCCGGT